>JBGTCJ010000388.1:0-12182 GCA_041748895.1 Pirellulaceae bacterium | reverse complement strand
CGCAAACACTCGGGGCTTCTGCGATCGCCGCGGTGGCACCCTGTTACTTCAGGCCGTCTAGCGTTCCGGTGCTTGTCGATTGCTGTGAGCGGATCGCATCGGCGGCGCCCGAATTGCCGTTCTTTTACTACGACATTCCCGCCATGACAGGCATCAGGCTTTCGGTCGCCGATTTTTTCGTCCAAGCGGTCGATCGGATTCCAAACTTGGCTGGCGCGAAGTTTACGAATCCTGACCTCGTGGAGTACCAGCGATGCCTTTCGGTCCATGACGGTCGGTTCGCGGTTCCGTTTGGAATGGACGAGTACCTTTTGGCGGCGATTGCCTTCGGCGCTGTGGCGGCGGTCGGCAGCAGTTACAATTTCACCGCGCCGTTGTTCCATGAACTGATCGCTGCCACGGGGCGGAATGACTGGAGCACGGCACGCCAGCTGCAAAGTCGCGCCAACCAGTTGATCACCCGCTTGGCCGCATCGACTTACTTGGCCTCCACCAAGGAGGTGATGAGAATGCTCGGCGTGGACGTGGGACAGTTGCGGCTACCGGGTGAACGGTTGTCGCAGGAGCAGGTCAAGAAACTCAGAGCGGACATCGACGCGATGGGCGTGTTGCAATTGTCCTAGTGAGGCTCCGGCGTTGGACGCGGTGAATCGCCAGCGATCGGTGAGTCGCCGGTGATCGGCAACTGCCCGGTGACACTGGCGATCGCTTGTTTGAGAGCCGATTCACCGCTGGTGATCCGCAGTTCGACGACGATCGCCATCAGCGGCAATCCCGCGATTCGATCCGTTTGGATCTTTACCAAGTCTTTGTGCGTGCAAACGACGAATTCGACTTGCGATGCCAGTGGACGCAACCAGGCGACGATGTCCTGCATGGTTTGAGAATCGTAGTGGGCGTGATCGGGCAGCGCACGCGTCGCGACCACCGTCGCTCCACACCCTTGGGTTGTACGGATGAATGCGTCCGGATTACCGATCCCGCACAGCACGGCCACCCGCTTATCGTGAAGCATGCCGACATCTAGCTGCGACTGAGGCCAACGCAACAGGTTGGATGGCGCGTGAACCGATTCTACCCAGGTGAGGTCACCGTTAATCTGCAGGACCCTCTGGCGGATTTGATCCCTTTCCGAAGGTGTCACGCAGTCGCAGCGGGTGAGCACGGCGACACCGGCGCGGGCCAGCGACGAGACCGGTTCACGGAGCAGCCCTCTCGGCAGCAGGTGATCGTAGCCGAAGGGGCGAGTCGCATCGATCGCGATCACATCGAGATCACGACCCAGCCGGCGGTGTTGAAATCCGTCATCCATCAACACGACTTCGGTTTCGAGCTCCTCCACGGCGATTCGAGCGGCCTCAACGCGGTCCGGATCTTGGACGTGCGGCACGTCGGGGAGCGTGGCAGCCAGTTCCAATGCCTCGTCATTTTCCTCACCGTCGGGCGCCCCGTAGCCGCGGCTGACGATCGCGACCCGGACGCCGCGCTCACGCAGAACGCGAGCGACGTAGCGAACCAGCGGTGTCTTGCCGGTCCCACCCGCGGTGAGATTGCCGATCGAGATCACCGGCACGCCGGCGTGATGGATCTTCAACCGCCGCGTGTCGTAGCGCCAATTGCGAACGGCGACAACAATCCGGTAGGGGATTTCGGCGAGTCCGAGCGTGCCGCGAAGGACCCAGGCAAGCGGATCACGCCGACTACCATCGACAAGTCTGCGATATTCAATCATCAAGCGAGACCTGATCCATGGGGCCCGCGCTCCCTCGTGATCCGCACTCCGCTCAAATCTTGCCGCAGATCGCTTCGGCCATTTCCTGAGTGCCCACGGCGGTTGGGTCATCACGATCCTGTTTGAGATCGTAGGTGACGTCTTTCCCTTCGGCGATGACGGCGGCGACCGCATCTTCTAGTCGTTGAGCCGCTTCGGTTTCGCCGAGATGTCTCAGCATCAGCATTCCCGAGAGGATCAGGGCAGTGGGATTGACCTTGTTGAGTCCCTTGTACTTCGGGGCGCTACCATGCGTCGCCTCGAAGACCGCGCCGTTGGGCCCGATGTTGGCACCGGGCGCCATGCCCAACCCGCCGATGATTCCCGCCCCGAGATCGCTCACGATGTCGCCGTACAGATTTGGCAGGACGAGCACATCGTAAAGCTCGGGTTTCTGCGTCAACTGCATGCACATGTTGTCGACAATCCGTTCGTCGCACTCGATGTCAGGGTATTCTTGGGCCACCTTCATCGCTTCGGCAAGCCAAAGGCCGTCGCTGTACTTCATGATGTTGGCCTTGTGAACGACCGTCACCTTTTTGCGACCGTTCTTCCGCGCGTAGTCGAACGCACAGCGAACGATTTGCCGGGTTCCACTGCGGCTGATCGGCTTGATCGAGATGCCGGTTTCGTCGCCGGCGGTTTTGATCTTCTTGTCGCTCGGTAGGCCATTGATGAAATCGATCAACTCGCTCGTTTCGGGCTTGCCGGCCTCGAATTCGACACCGGCATAGAGGTCCTCGGTGTTCTCGCGAACGATGACCAAATCGACCCCCAATTCACTGAAGAAGCTGCGAATCCCTGGGTAGTGCTTGCAGGGGCGAATGCAGGCGTACAAGCCGAGTTCCTGGCGGAGGAAAACATTGACGCTGCGGAAACCTTTTCCGACCGGTGTGGTGATCGGGGCTTTGAGGGCGCACTGCGTCCTTCGCACCGACGCGATCGTTTCATCGGGTAGCGGCGTACCACAGACTTCCATCACGTCGATGCCCGCCTCCTTCACATCCCAATTGATGGCAACCCCGGTCGCGTCGATGCACTTGCGGGCCGCTTCGGCCAGTTCCGGACCGGTTCCGTCACCCGTAATCAAAGTCACTTCGTGGGCCATCGGCGGCAATCTCAATCGGCGGGGGGAGGGGGTAAAAAGTGGTGGTGGCGAGACTAACTCGTGCCCAGCCCACCGTCAACGCGTGGTGGTATCGTTTACCGCCTCGATCCGGTCGCTCGCGCTTACGGCTGGTATGGGTCCGGTCGCTCCCCATACCAGCCGCTATGCGCGAGCATGCGGACGGTCCGGAACAGGCTTTCGGTCCGGTCGCTTGCGCTTACGGCTGGTATGGGAAACGCACCGTCAACGCGTGGTGGTGTCGTTTAACGCCTCGGTCCGGTCACTTGAGCTTGCGACTGGTATGGGTGCATGCGGAATGTCCGGCGAATTCCCCGGTTCGGTCGCTCCCCATACCAGCCGCTATGCGCGAGCATGCGGACGGTCCGGCAAAGGCTTTCGGTCCGGTCGCTTGCGCTTACGGCTGGTAGTGGGTCCGGTCGCTTGCGCTTACGGCTGGCAGGAGAAACGCGCCGTCAACGCGTGTCGTTTACCGCCCTAGCCGCTGGTTTGCCATCGCAATCGCTTGATCGACCGAGCCAATCCTTGCATCGAGTTGGGCCGCCCGCACGTCCTGCAACACACGGGCGAATTCGGGTCCGGGCCGGTACCCCGCGGCAATCAAGTGCGAGCCGCTCAGTAGTGGAGCGGGATCGAGTTGTTCGGGAGGCCAAGCCAGCCGTTCGCGGCACAAACGAACGCCCGCCATTTCGATTCCCTGGACCATTCCGACCGCGCCCGCAACCGCCACGATCACCTCGGCATCGCGCGTTGCCAGGATCGGCTGGACCTTCGACCAGGGCAATCGGTCGGCCTCGAGAATGGTTCGGAAATGGAGGATCGCCTGTCGGATCGCGCGCGACTCCTGAATCGATAGTTTCCAGATTTCCGAGAGCCTTTCGGCGACCACGAGCGGTTCGATCGAACACTCACTCGTGAGGGCCGCCACACAGGAGGTGAAATCGGGCGGGTCGACGAGTCGTGCGGTCGCGATTGCATCGGGTAAACGGGACGGTGGCAGTCCTGGCCAAACCCGTTCGAGCAGACCGGTTTGATCTAGCAGTTCCAGTGCGTCGGCCGCACCGGGGCTGGCGAGCATCCGACGCATCTCCGCCGCGATCCGCTCGCCGCTAACGACGGTCACCTCGTGCGCCATCCGCCCGATGGCTTCGAAGGTTGCCTGGTCGAGCCTGAACCGAAGTGATGCGGCAAACCGCACGGCTCGCAACATTCTCAGTTTGTCCTCGCCGATGCGAAGTTCCGCATCGCCGATGGCGCGCACGACCCCCTCCCTGAGATCCGTCTGGCCGCCGACAAAATCGATGACTTCTTTCGCGGCGGGGTCGTAGAACATCCCATTGATCGTGAAATCACGGCGGAGTGCGTCCTGTTGAGCGGTCCCGAATCGCACGGAGTCGGGTCGGCGACCGTCACTGTAGGTTCCATCGCTGCGAAAGGTCGCCACCTCCGTCGGTGTGCCAGCATCACCCAGGACGCCGATCACGCCGAACGAGGCTCCGAACGCGAGCGTTTGCCGTCCACCAAAGACGCTGCGGACCGTATCAGGCGTCGCATCGGTCGCGACGTCGAAGTCCTTCGCCTGTCGCCCCAGGAGTCCGTCGCGAACGCAGCCACCGGCCAAATAGGCGGTAAATCCCGCACTTTGCAACTTTTTCACGACTCGGAGGGCGTCCGCTGCGTGAGCCAGTGAAAAATCAAACATCCGTCACCATAGGGTGTCTACCCGCCGCAGGAAAAAAGCTAAAGTTTGCATGTTTGGATCGATCCCCGATCACCATTTCATGGCGAGCACCATGTTACCGCGTGTGCGGCTGGGTTACCGCTTGTGCGGCTCGCGGTCCGTTTCGTCCGGTTCGAATCACTGGCCTTCGAGAGACATGAACACTCCCAAACCCTTCGTGAAAGGAAAACGCGGCGTGGTCGGGGTGATGATCCGCGGCGAGAGGTTGCTGACCATTCGACGCAGCCAACACGTCACCGCCCCCGGAAAGCTTTGCCTGCCTGGCGGTACGATCGAAGTCGGCGAGTCTGAACAACAGGCACTGATTCGTGAAATGAGGGAAGAGTTGTCGATCGACGTGATGCCGATGCGATGCTGCTGGCGGAGCGTCACGCCCTGGGGGACCAAACTCGCTTTTTGGTGGGCGTCCCTGGATGAGCAGATCGATCCCGTTCCCGATCTTGCCGAAGTGGCTGCGTACCACTGGATGAATTTGGACGAGATTCTCCATGCCTCCGACGTGCTGCCGAGCTTACCGCGGTTTCTCGATGCCTGGCGCGAAGGTGAGGTTGACCTCCCGATCCTCTGGCGTTGATCGGCCGAGGGTGATCGGCCGAGCTGGTCGGGTCGTTTCGTGCCCAACCGCGCGTCCGCAGGAGCATTGGCTCCTGTCCGCGAATGCCGGAAACTCGGCGGATACCCACCCTTGCCCGAAGAAACCGGCCAACGATAAGCTGGCGCGGTCCGACTCATATCCCACTGAGTATTCTGCTGAACCCCATTGCCTGCCGGAGTCGCCGCGTGTCGATGCAACGTTCTCTCGTTCTGCTAAAGCCCGATTGTGTCCAGCGGAAGCTGATGGGCCAGGTGCTGGCTCGGTTTGAAGCGAAGGGATTGCGTATCGTTGCCATGAAGATGATGCGTGTCACCCCCGAGCTGTCGAAGCAGCATTACGCCGAGCACGTCAGCAAGCCGTTTTATCAGGGGCTCGAGGCATTCATCACGAGTGCCCCGGTATTGGCGATGGCGGTGGAAGGGCTTGAGGCGATCGCAGTGATTCGAAACATGCTCGGTGCCACCAGCGGGTTGAAGGCTGCCCCCGGCACCATTCGCGGTGACTTCAGTTGCAGTCGCCAAATGAACCTCGTGCATGCGTCCGACGGCGAGCAGGCTGCGGCAAGGGAACTCGAGCTTTATTTTTCACCCGACGAGTTCTGTCCGTACGAGCCTATCCTGACGGGTATGATTCAAGCCGACGACGAGTGACCGGCGGTTGCTCTGCGGGTGAGCCTGAGCGCAGGCCCACGTCGGCGATCAACGCATCCGTTCTCATGATTCACTGGCCATGCCTCGCGATTTTCTCAAAGACGCCGCCGACCGGTATGACGTGGTCGTGATCGGTAGCGGGTTAGCCGGACTGACCACAGCCAACATCCTCGGGCGGGCCGGACATCGCGTGCTGCTGCTCGAGCAACACTACAAACTCGGCGGGTTGGCAACGTGGTTCCTTCGGCCCGGTGGGCACGTCTTCGATGTATCGCTGCACGGCTTTCCGCACGGGATGATCAAGTCCTGCCGAAGGTATTGGAACAGCGACATTGCGGACCGAATCGTTCAGCTACAGAACATCCGCTTTGATAACCCGATGTTTTCGCTGACGACGACTTTCAATCGAAACGACTTCACTCGCTTGCTGACGTCACAATTTGGCATCGAACCCGACACCGTCAACGCCTTCTTCGATACCGCTCGGGGGATGAATTTTTACGACGACCAATCGCTGACCACGCGGCAACTTTTTGACCGCTTCTTTCCCGGTCGCGAAGATGTCGTGCGACTTTTGATGGAGCCGATCACCTACGCCAACGGATCAACCCTTGAGGACCCGGCGATCACCTACGGAATCGTGTTCAGCAACTTCATGAACAAGGGTGTCTTCATCTACGAGGGTGGCACCGACGATTTGGTCAGCCGGATGAAGGCGGAGCTTGAAAAAAACCACGTCGATATTCGCATCCGTTGTGGCGTTGACCGAATCCATGTCGTCGACAACCGCGTCCATTCGGTCGTCGTAGGCGGGCGCGAGATCCGTTGCTCCGCCGTCGTCAGCAACGCAAACCTCCGCACGACGCTCTTCAACCTCCTCGGCAAGGAAGTCTTCAAGCCAGATTTTGTTGAGCAGGCCGAAGCTGTCCGGCTCAACAACAGCAGCACTCAGGTTTACATGGCGATGAAACCGGACGTCGAGATCGACGAATCGACCGGTGACCTGCTTTTCACCAGCACGGCGCCCGTATTTCGCACCGACCTATTGTTGAGCCGCGACATCACCAGCCGAACATTTAGCTTTTACTACCCGCGGACCCGTCCGGGAAAGAAAAGGCGACACGCCGTGGTGAGCAGCACCAACGCCCAGTGGAGCGATTGGGCCGACCTTTCCGATCACGATTACGAGACGAGCAAACAAAGTCTGATCGAGACCACCATCGACTCGCTCGAAAAGTACGTCCCCGATGCCAGAGAGAAAATCGATTGGGTCGAAGCCGCCACACCCAGAACATTCAACCATTACACCCAGCACCAACTCGGGGCTAGCTTCGGCACCAAGTTCGAGGGACTTGCCGTTAGCCGCGCGTTGCCGCAACAGATCGGCGGAATGTATCACGCGGGCAGTGTCGGGATCATCATGAGCGGATGGCTCGGGGCGATCAATTACGGCGTGATCGTGAGCAACGAGGTTGACCAGCGTCTGGCGAGCGAAAAAGCGACTGTTTGATGCCGCGTCATTGCTCGGCGACCCGAAAGGCACCGGTGGCGATCAGATGAGGCGTGTCGAGTCCGGTGAGGTATCCCCCTTGCCCGGAGACCGAGATGTGCTGGTTCAAAAACCGCCGTAAATTGACGCCGGGTGCGGGACTAACGTAGAGCATCGTTCGGCCCTGAGTATCGGTCAGGGCGAACGGGGGACTATCGGGCCGCGCGGAAAAAACCTGCACCAGATATCCGACTTGGGTCGCGGATCCCGCGGGGGCATGCATCTGCGTCGACGAGGCGTTCCAAGTGCCAGACCCGTCTTCGCTTCGTGGGCCCGGTGGCGTCGACCCAATCTCTCGCCGACGCACAATGGCTTGATAATCCTGCACTCGCTGGGCCAGCAGGATTGCACGCTCGCGTTCTCTCTGCGACGCGGTCGTCTGGGCCATCGTTGCCGCGGCGATTCGGATGGGCTCAACCGCGATGGCGTCGGCCGATCCGGCCATCAAGCGTGAAAGTTGCAACTGCAGCGAGTCAAGCGACCGGATGTCATTGGCGTCGTGGCCCGAAGCCATCACCACCGCTCCGCCCGGCACCGAGGGTGAATCGTTTCGGGCGAGTGTGGCTGGATCACCCGAGATCGGCCGGCGGATCGAACCCTCCGCGTCGGTAACCGTTGTGCGTCCACCGCCGGCGACCCAGTTCGCATCGCTGCCAACCGAATTGGCCGGTGCACGCTCTGCAGCCACACTACCAATCTCCTGAAGGACCGGCGTCGTACTAATCGCCAGGATCGGCGACTCCCTGTGCTGCGTGACGGATTCATCCTCCGCGAGCACAGCTCGCGGTGCGGGCGCAGCGACGGCGACCGGTTGCAGAACGGACCTTTCGGGGCGAGATTCGACTTCACCCACCTGAGGAGCGACCGACCGCGCCATCTCTGCCGCCTGCGTATTTTCGCGTTGTTGTTGGGCGAAGCTCGGTTTGTCACGAAGGAGGGACTCGGGTCGGTCCACCACCTGGTCTCGATGGACCCAGCGAAACTCGCCCGCGGGTGGAACAATGCGATACCACAATTGTGGACCGTCCGGCCCCTCGCGTTCGGCCTGACCGAGAATGGCGACCTGCTCGCCGTTGGCGAGCTGCACCTGCCACATGTACTTGCGTGCTTTGCCCAGGTGGGTACCGATCCAAGCTAACGCCCCGTCCTCAATCACGACGGCTTGGTCGCTGCCCTCTCGCTCGACGGAGTCAGCGGGTAGCCAACAGAAACTGCCATCGGGCGGACGGATGCCTAGCCAGCCATCGGGCGTTTCGATGTAGACCTCCAGAGCCTGTCCGTGCCGCAGCGGATCGGTGCGATAGTACTGGCCGCCGGGACCACACCTTGCCGACACTTCCTCCTGGTCGACGTAAACCAAATAGGGTTGATCGTCTTGAGAAGTGGCCGAGAGCCCTCCCATCGCAGTCGCTAAGCAGAACAGACCGAATGTCAACGATCGAAATGTTAGCGATCCTCGCGATCGATTGACGCAATCCGTTGCATTCATGGTTGGCGGTCCAGGTTGAGGAACGGTACTGACTCCGGTGCATACGTCAGGACCGAGCCGTGCGGCAACCCCAGTCCGCCACCAGACGATTTCAATTCGCAAAGTCGCCGACACCCGGACGCCAAGATAAACGACCCCTGAGGGGTCGACCCAGCCGTTGTAGTTTGTTCCGATCGCCTTGTAAGCCTTGCAAATCCAGCGGGCGAGCCCCCCCGCCGCGGCCACACTCCCGAGCAAAGGTGAATTCTAACGAAAGCCACAAGTTGTTACCGGACAATCATTTAGCGACATTCGTTGATTTGCTAGCGGGATCTCGTTTGAGCAGAGATCGATATGGCACGGGGCTTGCTAAAGGGATCGCTCGTCGTTTGATCAAGGTGGTCGGGACGGAGTTCTGGCGGGCCAAACGGCGACCGATGGTACGGACCCATCCCCTAACAATTTCATGAGGAAATTGAGCATGTCAACGACTGACCCTTTTCAGCTGAATTTTGAAACCCTTGTCGCGGCTTCCCCGATGTTGGGGCATCGTCTGGAGAATCGCTCGTCGATCCGCCAGCGGCAAGACCTCGCGTGGCTCGAGCGGTTGCAGGAGGTGAGCACGATTCCACTGCGTAGCGCCGGCCAGCAGGACCGTTTCGTGGTCGCTCCGCTGGACGTTCTTGTCTCGCGTTCGGGAGGTCGCACGCAGTTCCACATCATTGAGCTAAACGGCACCGGAATTGGCGGCGTCTCCAACATGCCACTGAGCGTCGTGACAGCGGTTTGCCAGAGCCTTCATCGCGTGGCACGAGCGAGTTGGAAGCCCGATTCATTGTTGCTGCTGCCGGTATCGGGAAAGGAGTGTCGCGAAACGCCGCGGCTCAACAAACTGATGCACGAGAAGCTGATTTTCGCGGAAGCTCTGCAGTCGGGTTTGGCACGCGCCGGCGGGGAGGCCGATATCGTCACGCTCGACGGTCTCATCCAGGGAACGCAGTCGCTGCGTGCCGGTACGTCGGCGGTCGTGATTGGTTACATCAAAGACTTTCTGGAAGCCTGCGATGTCGGCGATGACGGCGTCGTCTACCTTCATGGTCGTCCGGTCGTGGGAGCCGTCAACGATCGATTCTGCCTGAATCTGATCAGCAAGTTCAAGGGTGAGATCGACCTCGAACGGTTTCAAGCCATCAACGGGACCTATGTCGCCGGGGGTGACAAAGGCGCGGCTTATTCGCTTTTGGATGAGTACCTGGTCGACCAACCGAGCGAGTTCTTTCCGGAGCGGGTTCAATACGCGCACGCTTTTGACCGTGGCACGCTCGTTTCCACCGTGCTCAGCTGGCTTCGTCAAGGATATCGGCCGGTGATCAAGCCACACGGAACCGGAATTGGCCATGGGATCGAATTCTTCCTCGATCGCGACGAGTCGACGGCGTCGGTCATTCGCCGGATCGACGAATCGATTTCGATCACGGAGGAATACTACTCGGCCGTCGGCGGCGCGTTTCCTTACACGGTATGCGAGTTCGTCGACTCCGCACTCATCGAACATCCTGAGCACCGCTTGGAGGGCCACAAATTCGAGTTGCGCGTGGTCGTTTATCGAGACGGCCTGTCGCTCAAGGCGTGCCCCACGATCGCCAAAGTGGCCGCCAACCGATTCAATGAACTCAGTCCTGGAAGAGAAAACTTGATCAACAACATCACCAATTCATCGGTGACTCAGAAGTCTGATGGGACGGAGTACATGTTGCCGCTGTGCTGCGAAGAAACCGCGCGGCTGTTGCAAATCTCGAACGAGGAACTCGAGGAACTCTGCAAGGTGGCCACTCGATATGTCCAGCATGCGATCGATGAGATTCCGCGGATGTCATCGCGAATGTCGGCCGCGCCGACTCGCGATTGGCCCCAGTGGCACGAGAAGCTGCGAAGTCGAATGTTGCCGGTGATGGCGGCGTGATGCTCGATCTCCTGTGTCGCGGCTTAGGCCTTGAGCGGTCTGAGCTGCGTCGGGCCATCCCATTTTTTTTGGTCTACCTTCTGCTCTTTATGGCGTTGACGGTTGCCGATGGGGTAGCCGTCTCGTTATTCGCCGGGCGTCTGGGGGCCGACCGGTTGCCGGCTTGGTACGCGATGACCGCCGTGATCAGCCTTGTGCTGATCGGCATCTACCTAACCCAAGCGACCCGCCGCAGTGGCGGTCAAGTTTTCGGATGGATCCTTGGCACCCTCTCGTCGATGTTTCTCGCGGCCTGGGCGGCCTACCGCATCACGGGCGGGACGGGGCCACTTGGAATGCTGTTCGTCACTCGCGAAATTGCGATGACGATGGTGCTGATGCACTTCGGGACTTTCCTGCAGGACTTCTTCTTGCGGAGCGAATTGAATCGGATGCTGCCGATCATCTATGCCGGAGGCCGGGTAGGCGGGATTGTGGGCGGTGCAATCCTTGTTTCGCTCTCCGAGCGGATCGGGACGATCCAGTTGGTCCCCGGTTTGGTGGCGGTATTGGGGATCTCCTGGTTGGGGATCCTCTGGATCACGCGAACGACGGACGTACTGCCGGAAAGTGACGAGCTCGCGGCGGCACTCGTGGACAGCGAGCCGCCTCAAGTACAACGCTCGCTCCCACGTAGCGTGGCAAACTTTGTTCAAGAGGTTCTTACCTGCCCGCTGCTGCGGTGGCTAACCTTAACCACGCTTGCGTTCATCATCTGTCGATGGTTCCTTGCATTTCAGTACACCTCGACCTTTGAAACGCAGTTTGTGGATGATGTGGCTTTGGCAGGCTTCATGGGACGTTACACGCAGGTAGCGTTGTCTCTCTCCCTGGTCCTGCAGCTCTTTGTGGTCAACCGACTCGTCAAGCGGTTTGGGATATCGGGAACGTATGGGCTCTATAGTGGCTTGGTCGCCGGCGGGCTATTCGCGAATGTTTTCTCGAGCGGTTTGGGGATCGCGGTGGCTTGTCGATTCATCGAGACCGAGCTTCGATTTGGGCTACGCAATCCGGTCAACCAAATGATGGTCAATCGTTTTTCCAAGCCGATGCGAATCGTGGTTCGAGGTTGGAGTCTGGGATGGTTGATTCCCGTAGGGACCTTGATCGCCGCGGGCATGATCGCGGCGCTGCGCCAATTCGATTGGCCACATTGGGTGGCGATTGCAGGTGTGGCATGGGGCGCCATGATGTTGGCCACAGCGATCGGTGTCGGCCGGGCACACGACGCCTTCACGGGCGATCGCCGCGCATGACACGAATTCCTGCTTGACAGCGGC
>JBGTCJ010000387.1:0-3162 GCA_041748895.1 Pirellulaceae bacterium | reverse complement strand
AAACCTGTTAAAGGCGACTGTTGATATGCTGTCGATTCGAGGAACCGACATTGCCGGTAGCGGCCCTCCCCTTGTCAGCCTTAATCCGGCCGATGGGACGGTCGTTTATGACGGAAGGTCCGCAGGGTGCGATCAAGTCGCGGCCGCGATCGAGGCTGCTGCAGACGCATTGCCGCTGTGGGCCGCCACATCAGTGGACGATCGTGCATCGGTGCTCCGTCAATTCGCCCGAGAGGTCTCGCAGCGCCGCGAGGATTTGGCCAGCTTGATCACTCGCGAGATTGGGAAACTGCCAAGCGATGCCGACGCTGAGGTTGCCGCGACCATTGCCAAGATCGACATCACAATCGATTCCCATGCGTCTCGTCGCGGCCAACAGGTGACACATTCCGCTCAGGGCATCACTCAGGTGGTGTATCGACCGATCGGCCCGATCGTTGTCCTGGGCCCCTACAATTTCCCGGCTCATCTGCCTGGTGGACACATCGTTCCGGCGATCCTTGCGGGCAACACAGTCGTTTTTAAGCCGAGTGAATTGGCCCCCGCGGTCGGCCGATGGCTTGTCGACGTGTGGCATCTCGCGGGGCTACCGGCGGGTGTCCTGAACCTGATTCAAGGCGGCGTCGAGGCCGCATCGCATGCCATCGACGACCCACGTACGGCGGGCGTATTCTTCACGGGCAGCCACCGCGCGGGCCAAGCGATTCACCGAAGGTTGGCGGGCCGAGTCGACGTTTTGTTGGCGCTTGAGATGGGCGGAAATAACCCGTTGGTGCTGCTGGCTGCCGAAGATCCTGAGCAAGCCTCCGAGATCATCGTTCGATCGGCGTTCGCCTCGGCCGGCCAGCGATGCACGTGCGCTCGACGGCTGATCGTGGTGGATGAGGGACCCTATCGCGACGCCAACCGCGCGACCGTCGAGGCGCTCCTCCGCCGTGTCCAGAATCTCCGAGTCGGTTTGCCGACCGATCTACCCGAACCCGACGTGGGACCGGTCGTTTCCGAGACGGCGGCGCAAAAGTTGGCGGCGCAGGTGCTCCAGTGGCAATCCGCCGGAGCCATGGTCGCGGCTTCGGGTCGCGCGACCGTTTCATGCTCGACGCTCATGGAGCCGATGGTCATCGATGTTGATCAAATGGGGGTTAGTGATGACAACGACGATGACGAGTGGTTTGGGCCGCTGCTGCAGTTGCATCGCGTTCAGGACTTTGACGCCGCAATCAAGCGAGCCCGAGCGACGCGGTTTGGACTAGCCGCGGGCCTGATCGGCGGAACTCAAATCGACTTTGAACGCTTTCGCCGTGAGGTGCCTGCGGGGGTCGTCAATTGGAACGTTCCCTTGGTCGGTGCCAGCGGGCGGTTGCCGTTCGGTGGGTTGGGCGACAGTGGGAACCATCGCGCCGCCGGTGCGACGGCCGTCGATTTCTGCAGCGACCCCATCGCCTCCCTGATTCGACCATGACGCACCTGCTCGAAATCAATCTCGACAGCATCGTCGGTCCGACGCATCACTTCGGTGGACTCGGTGTTGGCAATCTCGCGTCGCGAGGCCACGCTGGACAACCCTCGAGCCCTCGTGCCGCGGCGCTACAAGGGATTGAAAAGATGCGGATGGTCATGGAGATGGGTGGCTACCAAGTTGTCTTACCACCACAAAGACGCCCCGACATGCGAGTGCTGCGGCGATGTGGGTTCAAGGGTTCGATCGAATCGATGCTCGCCCGATTGGCCGATCAGGAAGTCGAAGGCGACCGATGGCCAAACCCTATTCTAGACGATGGTGATTCTCAAAAGCTGCTCGCCGCGGCCTGGAGTGCGTCGGCAATGTGGACGGCCAATGCAGCTACGGTGACCGCCCCGGAAGATTCGGCCGATGGTCTCACGCATCTCACCGTGGCGAACCTGATTAGCAGCTTGCACCGAAGCCTCGAGCCACCGCGTAGCTTTCGGCTGCTTCGTTGGTTGCTGCAAGACCGTTCGTTCGTCGTGCATCCACCGTTGCCGGCGTCGATGCCGCTTCGTGACGAAGGGGCCGCCAATCACATGCGGCTTTCGCACCGTGGTGGACCCGGCATCAACGTGTTCGTGTTTGGGAGTGACGACGACGAACAGGAGCAGGCGCCATCCGCACGTTTCCCAAGTCGACAAACTCGGGCCGCGCAAACTGCGATCGCCCGCCTACACCTACTACGTCCGCGGGACACGTTCTACCTCCGGCAGCATCCGGCGGCGATTTCCGCCGGCGCATTTCACAACGATGTGGTAGCCACCAATTGCCACGGCGTTTTGCTACATCACGAATTGGCGTTCGCGGATTCACAATCGCTCGAGGCCATCGAAGATCGATACGGTGAACTGAACGGCCGGCCGATGATCCGCTACGAGATCAAGCAGTCGCAACTATCGCTCGACGCGGCGATTTCGACGTACCTGTTCAATTGCCAACTGATTGCGATGGACGATGTCGGCGAGGAGATTACGATGCTCTGTCCCATCCAAGTCGCCGAGGACGACGCGGCGCGTGAGGCCGCCGAGCGATTGACGCGATCAGGCGGACCCATCAGACGCCTTGAGTACGTTGACCTCCGCGAGAGCATGAGCAACGGAGGTGGACCGGCCTGCGTCCGGCTGCGGGTGCCGATGTCGCAGCATCAATTCGATACCCTGCCGGGCAACGTTCGCCTTACTCCTAGGCTTGCCGATCAACTGTCTTCGATCGTCGCGCGGACATACCGTGATCGACTCACGGTCGCCGACCTCGGTGACCCAAAGTTCGCCATCGAAGCGAACGAAGCCGTCGATCAGATCGGCCGGCTGCTCGGCTGGCAACCCACCAAATAGTTGTCACGATGCAAATGAACCCAAACGTGCGTTCGCACAAACCCTTGCGGGTGATTTGTCTCTCGATATGGACAATGGTCTCAGGTGGAACCTGGCCCGAATCCCGCAACGTGGCTGCGGAGGATTTTTCCGTGACACGTGAAATTACCTACGCTTCCGTCGCAGGCCATTCACTCGGGTTGGACCTTTATGTTCCGGGCGACCGCGACTTCCCGAGTCCGTTGATCATTTGGGTTCACGGTGGAGCTTGGCGATCGGGGTCGAAGCGTGACGTGCCGATTCGCGGGTTGCTCGATCATGGATTCGCGATCGCCAGCGTCG
>JBGTCJ010000386.1:0-4949 GCA_041748895.1 Pirellulaceae bacterium | reverse complement strand
CCGTTTGGCGCTGCGGCAGATGCTTGAATCACCGTGGCGGGTGATCGTCGTCTTTGGTCTGGCGATGCTAATCCTGATGACCGGCTTGCCGAAGCTTGAGACGTCGGTCAACGTCCCGCGAATGTTTGGTGCGAATCACCCTTTGCGGGTCCAGTACGCTTGGTTCGAGCAGCATCTGGGACCAACGGTCAATGGCGAATTGTTGATTCGTTTTCCGCCCGCCCATGGCGACTCGGACCCCATCGCTCGTTTGAAGCTCGTTCGTCAGGTCCATACGCTGATCGCCCAGACTGAGCCGGTCGGTGGCGTACTCTCGGCCGTCTCCTTTCTACCGCCGATACCCACTGCGCGAGGACTTTCGGCGACAGCCAGCCGGGGCGTGATCCGATCGCAATTGACCGGAGCCGATTCGCCTCTGATCCAGCTCGGCTTCCTTTCGAGCGACGAGGAGGCCGAGGTTTGGCGAGTGAGTTTCAACCTTCCACTGACGACCCATACCGATTACGGGACGGAGATCGAGGCCGTTGGCGATGCGGCGCGGCGGGTGATTTCGCTGGAGTGGCCTCAGGGGGACGTGGGCGATGCTGTCGATGGGAACGCCCGCGCCAACGAAACGCCCATCGTGGTCACCACAGGTGGGGCGAAAATCGTTCAACAGGCCCAAGAGGTGTTGCTTCGCGACCTCTTTCGCAGCTTCCTCACCGCCTTCGGCGTCGTTGCCCTCGTGATGATGGTGCTGCTGCGCGGCGTTCGGGGCGGATTGATCGCCATGATCCCGAACGTCTTCCCAACGGTCGCCCTGTTCGGGTTGATGGGACTGGCGAGGATACCCCTGGATATTGGGTCGGTGATGACGGCGAGTGTGGCGCTCGGAATCGCGGTGGACGACACGATCCATCTACTGAGCCGGTTCGGGAGCCGGCGGGGGCGAGGGATGCAACGGACCCGCGCCGCATGGGGCGCCCTTCGACAGTGCGGTCAGGCGATGCTCCACACGACGCTCGTCTGTGGACTTTCCTTGATGATTTACGGCCTGAGCGATTTTGTACCCACGCGTCGATTCGCGCTGCTGATGTTTGGCCTCTTGTCGATGGCGCTTCTGGGCGATTTGTTGTTTCTCCCTGCACTGATGACCAGCCGACTCGGTCGCTGGCTGTCGCGTCCGCTACTGGCCGACCCGGGGGCGGAACTTTCCGCGGGCGAAACCGATCTGACGGTGCCCATCGACGCGCGACGGCCCACGTTCGAGGATCGCACACCTCGACAGCGAGACGTTGCCCGAACCGAGAATCGCTGAGCCGGTCGCCACTTTCGTTACAAGCGTTACTTCGCTCATAGCCGTGTCGATCGTTCGTGGTTCCAACGATCCGAACTCGATTCGCGCTGGTTTTGCACACTTCCCTCTGGCGGTGCGCCGATGGTGAGTTACGTCACCGTAGTGGTGCGTGTGCCATAGCCGCAACGCACCGATCGGCCGCATTGAGGTGACCCACCCTCTCGGTACGCCACGAAACGGCCGAGAAAGCAACTTGGCGGTTTCCCACTGCCGGGAAGTTTTCGAGCGTCGCACTCCGAGCGAGTCGAACGATCGGAAGCGAAGCGGCTTGATCATTGAAAGAGACGTCTACACCCAATCCTTGGAGTTCATCACGATGCGTCGTGTTATCGCCCCCGCGCTGCTGGCCCTCACCCTTGCCGCCTTCAGCTCAGTGGACGCTTCGGCGGGCCACTTGTTCGGAAAGATTTTTGGTCACAGCAGCTGTGACGCTTGCTGCGACGCCGCACCCGCTTGCGGATGTGCCGTGGAACCGGCTTGCGGCTGCGAAGTCGCCGGCCCGGTTTGTGGCTGCGAAGCCCCCGCATGTTGCGACAGCGGCTGCGGCGCCCAGCCCGTCCGCGGTTTGCTGCATCGCTTGTTCCACAAGCACAACAGCTGCTGCGACAGCGGTTGCGAACCAACCTGTGGATGCGCTGTTGAGCCAGCATGCGGATGCGAAATGGTTGCACCTGCGTGCGGATGCGAAGCCCCTTCGTGCTGCGATAGCGGCTGTGGAGCCAAACCTGTCCGTGGCCTATTGCACCGCTTGTTCCACAAGCACAACAGCTGCTGTGACAGCGGTTGCTGCGAACCAGCATGCGGCGCCGAGCCGTCGTGCGGATGTGGCTTCTGATCTGATGCTCGCAACAGCGGACTCGGTCGCCTGCGACCCGGTTTAGCTCGACGAAACCACCAACGAAAGCCTCTGGCGAACTTTGTTCGTCGGAGGCTTTCGCGTTGAAACGGCAAAGCGTCCCGCTGAGCCCCCCAAACCGCTAGATCAACAGTTCCTTGATCGGATCGCCTCCGCCGGCAATACGAAACGGACGGCCGTTGGGAGCAATGAACTCGGTGCGAGTGTCCAGCCCCGCTGCGGCGGCAATGGTGGCATTGAAGTCCTCGACCGTCACGTGATCGCGATCGACTGAGAACCCACGCGCGTCGGACGCACCGTAGACGACTCCCCCGCGAATCCCGGCGCCTGCCAATAAACTGCTGAACACACCCGGATGATGGTCGCGGCCGGCGTTGACGTTCAACTGCGGTGTCCGCCCAAACTCAGTGCTCAGCACAACAAGCGTTTGGCTGAGAAGTCCTTTGCTGTGCAAATCGCGAAGCAGACTGCTGAGGGCGGCGTCGAGTGCGGCAGCCTTCTCATCCAGAGCGGTGTAGAGATCCTGATGCATATCCCACCCGCCAAAGCTCACCTCGACATATCGAATTCCCTGCTCAACGAGTCGGCGAGCGAGCAGACACCCCTGGCCTAGTTTGTTGTCGCCGTAGCTGTCGCGAACCTTTTCTGGTTCCTCGGATAAATCGAACACCTGGAGCTTGTCACTGCCCATGAGTTTCCTGGCCTCGAGGTAGAGCTCGTTGTACGCCTCGACCTGAGCGTTGCTGCGGCGAGCCTGAAACCGTCGATCGAACTGATTGGCCAAAACCAGCCGACGATTGAACAGTTTGGCGTCCAGGTACTTCGGCAACTCGGTGTTCTCCAGTCCGGCCTCGGGATTGGCGATCGGGACGGGTGACAGATTGGCGCTCAAGAATCCTGAACCCGGATGCCGATTCGCGTCGCCGATAACGTAATTTCCGGGCAAGTCCCGATTGAGCCGATCGCGTTGGGAAAGCATCCACGCGCCAAGCGCTGGGTGTTGAATGCTGTTGAGTTTTTTGTAGGCCGTACGCATGAAGTACTGCCCCTGGCTGTGGTCTCCGGTCTCCGTGCTCAGCGAGCGAACCACGGCGAGCGCCCCAGCGATTTCCGCTAGCTTGGGAAAGCGATCACCGAAGTGCACGCCAGGAACGCGAGTCGCAATGGCCTTCGTTTCACCCCCCTCCGGCACATCGGGCTTGGGGTCGAACGTATCGATGTGACTCATCGCCCCGTTCATGAACAGGTAAATGATGTGCTTGGCCTTTCCCTCCGCCTGGGTCGAGTGGCCTGCGTCGGAATTCGCGGCGCGAACATCCGATGCCATCGCCGACAAGTAGCTGACACCCAACAGCGACCGTGCGGCACCAGCCATGAATTGGCGGCGGGCCAGCGGCGAGATTTCGGAATGGATCATGGTTCGGGAGACTCCAAAAAACGGGTGATGACCCTACTGAATGAACAGAAATTCTTTGGTATTGAGCAGGGCCCAAATCACGTTTCCGTAACCGATCCCCGGTCGCTCGGCGCGTGAAATTTCGCTGGCGGCGATCGATCGGTCATCGGAACTCGGCCGGCGTGTGAGCACGCTCAAAAAGATCGCTTCGATCGCTTCACGGGGGTTGGCGCTGGACACCACGTTGTCGTAGATCGACGAGCCCGCTTCGAGCATCACGTGGGTGATCGGTCCGTTGAACATTGAGAGGATCTGAGGCACGTTCGCGGTGTCCTCCTGACCGTTGATGCTCTCCCGGTCACCTTGGCCGAACTGGCGAAGGAAATGGGAGCCAGGGCTCGGGGAGGGCAGTTCCGACGCCCTGCACAGCACCACACCTTGATAGGCGTGAGTCCGGAGCGAACGCTGGTACGCCGCAGCCGCGTACGTCTTGCCAAACGTTTCGGCGGCTTTCTCGATGGTCGCAAGTGTGGCGTTAGAAAAGTCGATGTCGATCGTGGGCGCGATCTCGGCAGCGGTCGGACGTTGAAACGGCATCGCGTTGTTCGCCGCCAGCGTCAACAGCGAGTCCCACACCTGCTCGGCGGTCATTCGCCGAACGACCGGCCCAGGGAAGTGATAGGAATCGCCGCTGGTCACTTGGTAATCGGTGGCTTCGCGACTGTAGGTCTCGCTATAGAGGATCGTCCTCAAAATTTCCTTCAAGTCGAAGTCGGATCGCACCAGCTGCTCACAGAGAAAATCCATCACCTCCTCATTGGAACATTCGCTGTCATCGCGAAAATCATCGATCGGTTCGACCAAGCCGATCCCCATCAAACGTTTCCACAATCGATTGACGATCGTCTTTTTGAACTGCGTGTTCTCCGATGAAGTCAGCCACGCGGCAAACTGTTGCCGCGGTGTCCGCTGCGCCGCCGTGCTTGGTATCTCGCCCCACAGCACCTCGGGCTTGACCACGTCACCTGGTTTGGCGTCGGCATAGGCGTAGTCATGTGGCAACCTCAAATTTGCCTTGACCTCGCTGACCTGATAGGAGTTCGCGCGAATCATCCGTTGCATGGCACCGGGCACCTTGCCGCCGGGGTACTTGGCTTGCGCTTCCTTGATGAACTTCTGGGCCGGATTGACCTTTTCAAAACCAGGACTTCCGCGAGCGATCTTCGTTCGAGTTCCCGCGGTAAATGCCGCCAGTTGATAGAACTGGTACTGAGACCAATTGTCGAAGGGGTGATCGTGACACTGGGCGCAACCGACCTGCGTCCCGAGGAAGACTCTCACCGTGTTGTCGATGTAGGGCA
>JBGTCJ010000385.1:0-2494 GCA_041748895.1 Pirellulaceae bacterium | reverse complement strand
AAAGCCTCCACGTGCAGGTCCGCCCGATGGAGGTCCGCCGGGGCCGAATCCTTCGCCGCGGCCTCGACCGCGGGGCTCGCTGGGCGGCGGTCCGGGACGACCTTCAGCGGGATCAGCGGCGGGATCGGGTTCACCCTTGCGGTCAGTCTCGAGCGCCGAGAGGACGTAGAGCCGATCTCCCCAGACGATCGGTGTCGACCCGCCGCGTCCGGGCAGTTCGACTTTCCAGCGGATATTCACACCCTCCGTCTCGTTCCAGCGTGTGGGGGGATCGGCTGTGCTCGACGAGCCATCGCCGTTAGGCCCCCGCCACTGGGACCAGTGATTTTCTTCGGCATGCGCCACGCTGGCCAACGCCAAGCAGGCGACCCCGGCAAGGGCAGTCCAAGGAAGTGTCTTGACCGCGAATCGCCGCATGGTTGGTCGAGTCATCTTCGAGTCCCGAGGTCGTTGTGTAGTGTGTCTTCGGAGGGCGGGTCGGCGCGTGGATCGATCCACTACGGCCCCATGACTGGAACCGTGGCGGCCCGCGAAGGTTTCGTCAGCGGCGGTTTGTTTCACCTGCGTGAATCCGCGCGGTTCTGGCTGACGTCACGCAATACCAAGCGGTATGATACCGTTCGGTACGTACCTTGCAGGGTGCGACCATGCGACCGGCCCGGCGGAGCCCTAACTAAGAGAATTGACTCATGCGGATGTCGATGGGCCTTGAGGCCCGACAACTCCAGACTCAGAAACTCGCCCCGCGGATGATCCAATCGATGGAGATTCTGCAGCTGCCGATGCTCGCGCTTCAGGAGCGGATCGAGCAGGAGATGAACGAAAATCCACTGCTGGAGCAGTTGGAGGTCGACCCGAACGCACCCGAAGAAACGCTCGACGAGGATCGCGCGAGCACCGATCCGGTCTCGGAAAACGAGAAGGAATTGGTGGTCGACACGGAGCACGACAACGCCGAAGACTTCGAGCGTTTGCTCAATATGGACAACGACCTGCCGAGCACGTTTGACGATTCGTTTCGGCGGTCGGCCAATCGCATGCAGGATGATTCCGATCGCCAGCACGACTTGATGAGCAATGCCGAGATGCGGCCGGAATCGCTCAACGATTACCTGCTTCATCAGCTTTCCGAGCTCGACATCGACGATGCGGTGGAGCAGATCGCCGAGCGGATCATTAGCACGCTCGATGCCCGCGATGGCGGCTACCTGCGAGTCCCTTTGTCGGACCTATTGCCACCCAACCACAGCGCGGCCGATGTGGAGTTTGCCGAAGAGGCTTTGCGAGTCGTGCAGTCGCTCGAGCCGTTGGGCGTGGCGGCGCGAGATCTCAAAGAGTGCCTGCTGATCCAGATCGACCCGACCGGTCCCTACGGCGAGGAGATGACGCGTTTGGTCGGTCAGCATCTCGAAGATTTGGCAGAAAATCGTCTACCGGTGATTCAGCGGAAGACCGGCTTTTCGCTCGAGACGATCAAGGCTGCGAGGGAGGAGATGCACAAGCTCAATCCCAAGCCCGGCTCGGCATTCATGAAGACCTACGTCCCAATGGTCACGCCCGATGTGATCATCGAATTGGACGAGTCGGGGCAATACAAAGTCTACTTGGACGACGATCGCGTGCCGACTTTGTTCATCAGCGAATACTATCGACGAAGGCTGCAGGATCCTGACAGCACGGCGGAGGAGAGGGAGTTCATCAAGAAGAAAATCAACAGCGCGCAGTGGTTGATCGATGCGATTCAGCAGCGGCGAAGCACGTTGACCAAGGTCGCCCAGGCGATCGTCGAACATCAAACGCGGTTCCTCGACGAGGGTCCCGAGGCGATCGAGCCGCTGAAGATGCAGCAGATCGCCGATCGCGTCGGCGTCCACGTGACGACGGTGAGTCGCGCGGTCGATGACAAGTGGATTCAAACGCCGCGTGGAATCCTGCCGCTGAAGCGTTTCTTCGTCGGTGGGACTCAGACCGAAGATGGCGAAGACGTCGCCTGGGATACGATTCGGATCAAATTGCAAGAGATCATCGACAAAGAGGACAAGAGCGATCCGCTGAGCGATGAACATTTGGTCGACGAGTTGAAAAAGAGTGGGATGACCGTCGCACGGCGGACGGTGACCAAGTACCGAAAGAAGATGGGCATCCCGAGCAGTCGCCAGCGTCGCGATTGGACGTTGGTGAAGAAGTAGTGACCCGTATCGCGCGAGCTTGACCCGATGCCGCCTGGGCACCGTGGACAGCGCACGCATCGAGTGACCAACGCACCGCGGCCGCTCAGGTTTACGGGGAGCTCGTTGGGCCTAAGGGGCTGCTGGGGGCCTAGGTACTGCTGGGCGGTGGGCTGGGCAGTAGGGGTCGGTCGACCGAAACACCGTCGACAGGAGCGCGCGCCGCGTTGGGTTTGGCCGAGGCCAATGCGAGTTGGGCGGGCGGGATCACCACACCACAGCTGACACAGAACTGAATGGCTTCGTCGATCGTCATCTCGAGGTCG
>JBGTCJ010000384.1:0-8361 GCA_041748895.1 Pirellulaceae bacterium | reverse complement strand
AAAACCATGGTCGCTCCAAAACACGACGATGGTGTTGTCGGCCAAACCGAGTTCGCTCAGTGCGGCCATGACACGACCGAACTGAGCATCCAGATAGCTAATTGCCGCTTGGTAGCCTCGCACCATGTTCAACGCATGATGGGGTGGAATCGGCCCTGTTTGGGGAATGCCACCATAGCTACGCAGTTCATACGCATCATGCAAAGCGACCGCCGGGACATCTTGCGGCGGCGCGTGGTTGTCAGGTAGCCGAACTTCATTTTCCGGATAGAGATCCCAGTAAGCTTGCGGACAATTAAAGGGTAGATGAGGTCGTCGGAAACCGATCGCCAAGAAAAAAGGTTGTTCCTTGATTCGCCGCAATGTCAGAATCGCTTGCTCGGCAATTTGACCATCGGCGTAAACGTCATCTGGTTGCGGTGACGCTTCGTAAGGCAATCCGCGAATGATACGAGGACGTTCCGATGCAGGTAACGCCTTCATCCGCGATACCAACGCTGCGGACTCCTTCTCGAACCATTGTTGATACGGAACACCGTGATACCACGGTTCCTCGCTCCAGCTCAGTTCGTCGCGAGGCATCCGAGAACGGATCGGTCCACCCGTTTCGACTTCGCCGTGATGATAGACCTTGCCAATCGACAAGGTTTGGTAACCGTTGCGATGGAACAACTCGGGCAACGTCACCGCAGCTGGCATCAGCTTCCGCAACTCTGGCCCTCCGCCGCTGCCTCGACCGATCCGAACTCGATCGGTATCGGGCCGCCATCCGCTGAGAACGCTGTTGCGTGATGGCCCGCAAACGGCTTCCTGGCAATAGGCGCGAGTGAACCGCAGTCCACTTTGTGCAAACGCGTCCAAATGCGGCGTCAACGCCTTGCCACCATAACATCCGAAGTTGGTATTCAAGTCATCGGCGACAATGAACAACACGTTCGGCGACTGCCCAGGGGACGCCTCTGGCGGGCTTGAGAAAACAAGCAACAGCGACACAGCGATTTGGCGCCACAACAACCTTCCCGCTAACCAATGGAATGTGCGTTGCCCATCATGGCAAGCAACCAAACATTTCGTACTCATGTTCGATACGCCAGATCACGAGCCTTCGACAAGGCGGCGTAACAACGTTCGGCGGAGGGCACCGGATCGTACTTGGGTAACCTGTGGATGTGCGCGCTGACTTCGACCAAGATCGGGCCGGTGTAGTTCAGTTCGCGAATGACTTGGAAATACCGTACCCAGTCGATCGTTCCCTCGCCCGGAAACAGAAAACGCACGGGTTCCCACAACGCCACGTCCTTGACGTGAATGAAGCCCGTATGCGGGATCACCTCGCGCATCGTGGGCTCCATGTCAAACCCTTCCGCTTTGTAGTGACTGTAGTCGTAAGTCAGCGTGAGCGCGGGATGATCGACGGTTTTGTACAGCCAGAGCAGTTGTTCGGGGGCGTACACGGCATTGCCCGCATGTGCCTTGACCGCCACCTTTACGCCGGCGGAACTTGCCGCATCGGCCCATTTGCCAAGCCGTTGGACCATCAACTGTTTTCCCTCAGGCCACTCCGACTTCTTCCCTCCCATCACCGATTCCAACAGCGGCGGTCGTTGCTCATTCAATACGCTCGCGACTTCGCCCGCACGCTTGATCGTGTCGAGATCCTCCTGATGCTGGGTGTCTTTGGCAAAGATGGATCCGTGAAACAATAAACTTGAGATCTCCAGATTCAAGTCAACTGCTCGATCGCGAATCTCACGCTGCATTGCGGGAGTAAACATTCCCAGCTCGGTAGGAAAGCCTTCCATGATACAGAGATCTACGGTGTTGTAACCGATCCTGGCACAGTGACCGAGAGCGTCCGGAACCGGCAACGACTTCATGCCGTAAAGGCTAAAGCCGATCGGACGCGGCTGGGACCATGATTTGAGTGCTTCCGACTGCGCCGATGCAGCTTTGTGTGCCAACAAACTCGCTGCGATCGCGGTAGAACCGGCTTGGACGAAACAACGACGCGAGAGACTCATGTCAAAATCACTTTTCGAAAAGAGGAGGACCCTCGCTCATCAGCCAAGCGAACAGGTCTTGGACTTGCGACTCACTGAGTTTTTCCAACAGACCCTCAGGCATGATCGACGTGGACGTTACCTGACCCGACGGGACTTCGTCCTTTTGGACTTGAATCGACTCGGTGGCGGTTTGAATGACCATCAGCGAACTCGACTGCTGCGAAATGGTACCACTGATCACGCGACCGTCTTCGGTCAGGACATTTGTCAAACGAAAATCGACAGGCACGACCGCGCTGGGATCTACCACATTCGTCAACAAATAGTCCAAATCATGGCGGTTTGCACCCGTTAGATCGGGACCCAGCGTTTGCCCCTCACCGAACAACCGATGGCAGTTGGCACAGTGGGTTTGAAAGAGCTTTCGACCATTGGCCAAGTCAGTCCGAACGATACGCGAGGGATCAAGCGCTCGCTTGTAGGCCTTGATGATTTGCAACCGATCGGCTGACGACGGTCGGGCACTACCCCAAACTTGCTCGAACCGTTTCGTCAAATCGTGGTCTTTGAGCGCAATGACTTGTCTCGCCTGAGACGCTGACACGGCAGTCGCGGTAACATGCCCCTGCTCGATCGCGCTGACCAGAAGTTTCGCACTGGAGGGGCGTGCGACGAGCGCGTCAATGGCGGCCACACGATTCCGAGCACTCAAATGAGCGTAGGTATCCAGAATCGTGGCATGCAGTCGCGGATCATTGACGACCGCAGCGGCTGGCAATGCCGCGGACACCATTTCGCCATCATTCAAAAGTCGTTGAAGATCCTCTGCAAATCCCAGCGGTTTACGGCGCACGAGTCCCGCCAGTGCAGCCTGCCGCGTTGCTGGATCGACATCCGAGTCATGAAGGATGGCACGAACTTCTTGCAACGTCGCTTGATCGCCAACGGCCGCGGCCGTCATCATTGCCGCGATCCGCACATGAGCGTTCTGGTGCTGAATTAACTTTCCCACCAATGCCGCCGTGGAAATCGGAAGCCGTTCGGTAGCCATCACGAACAGGGCATCGTTGAATCCGTTTAGCAGATCCACAATCTTTTCCGGATCTTGCGTTCGATCGATTGAATCCACTAGCGGCGCTACTGCCTCGGGTGACGCTTCCGCGATACGTCGCGCGATCCAGCGACGAAGCCGCGGCGAGACGTCGGTGACGATGACCAACGAACGCTGGGGATTCCGTGCGACCTCCGCTTCCATGGCGTACCAGAGCATGCGCTGGAGGTTGGGAGATGAGGTCGAGGCGGTAGAGGTCGCCAAGCAAGCTGCGATCGGCCAACGACTGCCAAGGGAAACTTTCTGGAGTGCCGACGCCAGCGACATTTGCACAAGCCACGATGACTCGGTCTCGGCTAAGGTCAAGAAACCAGCCATCGCTTCCTCCGCCGGCTCCCCGTGATCGGACAGCAGTCGTACCGACCAGGATCGCACATGTGCGTTGGGGTGCCGCAGTTGATGGACCAACCATGATGTGTCAATGCCTCCGGTGGCATGGAGTGCCCACATCGCTCGCAGCTTACGGGTTACGTCGGGGTGTTGGTCAAAAAGCGACCGCAGCCTCGCATGGGCGGCGGACAGGCTCTCTCCCACTGCGGCGCGTTCCTGCAGCAATCGCCTCGCATGACGCACATACCAATCGTTGCGATGCAATTGGTATTCAACCAATTGCTCGGTCGAGGCATTCGCTAGATCGACCCGTACGTGGGCTGGTGCGCCCCAGCTGATCTTGTAAATGCGCCCGCTGGTACGGTGCACGCCATCTCGATCGTGACACTCACCGTTATCCGACCAGTCGGTGAGGTAGACATCGCCATCGGGGCCATACTCCATCGAAACGGCTCGAAACCACGGATCGCTGGAGACGAGAAAGTCGTCGTCATGCACCCCACGGTACTCGCCGACAGCGTACTCACCGACCATTTGCTCCAGCCGATCGCAATTGACGCGGCGACCATGAATGTTGCTGGTCAACAACGATCCACGATAGGTTTCCGGCCAAGAATCGCCGAGATAAATCATGGCGTCACAGTGGGAATGCCCACCTCCAAAATCCAAAATCGCTTCGTGAGCTGCATGGTCCGTTGGGGCGGTCGGTCCACCAGCGCCCTTTTCGGATCGGACAGGACTGCCGCTTCCCCAGTGAAGATGATCGTTGGTCGACGTCATGGCTTCGTAAACAGACGGCTCAGGATGGACGCCGCGTCCTTTCCAACGTTCGTAGTGGGCACCCGGAACCAGATGCCAAAGATGATCGACCACACTGGTGGTCAAAAAACCTTGCCCATGGTCATCAAAATCGAGTCCCCAAGGATTGATGGTGCCATCGGCCACGATTTCAAAAACGTGTTGGGTGGGGTGGTATCGCCAGATGCAGCAACTCAATTCGATGCGTTCGTCCTCGGGAGCGTCAGGCCGTCCCACAAACGACGGGTGCTTAATCCCATGACGACCATACAACCAACCGTCTGGTCCCCACGTCAATCCATTGACGCTATTGTGTTCGGCTTTGAGCGACCAACCATCAAGGTGAATCACCGGTTCACCATCGGGCACATCATCGCCATCGCGGTCGGGAATCCAGGCCAGGTTCGGCGGGGCCGTGATCCAGACGCCACCAAAACCGAGCTCAAGCCCGGTCAAATGCGTCAGGCCGTCACAGAAGACTCGGCGGCTATCCAACACGCCATCACCCGTTGTGTCCTCGAAGATCAAAATGCGATCGTGCGTTTCATCGGTAAAGGTGCTGCCATCGTACGAGTAACTTTCGGCAACCCAAAGTCGTCCGCGATCATCAAAGGCGATCGCGATCGGTTGCTGCACGTCTGGCTCTGCCGCGGCGAGCGTGAGCTGGAATCCGTCGGGAACCCGCAGGTGCTTGATCGCTTCCTGTGGTGGCAAAGGCGACTCGTCGCCAGGCTGTGTGTTGAGCGGGACGAAATCATCGGCAATCGGTGGGTTCGCCGCGGGCACGCTCTTGCTGCAGGCTACAAACGCCGATACGACCACCAGGGTCCACGCTAGTTGGCTGGGCAACCTTGTCACAATCGTACCTTGACTAGGGTTGGGCTTTGACTCGTTCAACCAGCGACCTGTACCCTGCTGAATGATTGATCTGCTGGGTCATCAGAAACCGCCTCAGACGATCACGCAATTCACTGGCAACGCCTTGATGGGACGCCGAGTTGATCAGGTTTTCCTGCTCCCAAGGGTCGTCCCGTAAATCATAGAGGGACTCACGTCCAAAATAGGTCGACCATTTGTAGCGTTCATCACGAACCATATAGTCGAGCGTTTCATCGTGATGAATCTCCGCAAACACGGCGTCACGGACACTTGCGATTGGATCTCGAATGACCGGCAGGAGTGAACGCCCCTGCACATGTGGCGATAGCTCACCACCAACCGCATCCACAAGCGTTGGATACAGGTCGATCAATTGGGAAAGGGCATCGACCGAAATCCCGCCGTCGGTGATACCCGGAATCCGGATCATCATGGGCACTCGCGCGACCTCTTCCCAAAACTGTCCTTTGGAAATGTTACCATGCTCACCGACGGTCAAACCGTGATCGGCTGTGAATACCAAAATGGTTCGATCCCAAGTCCCCCGGTCTTTGATGGCTTCGATCAATCGTGCCAACAAGTCATCCAGGAATGAGATCTTACCCAGGTAAGCGGCGCGAGCGCGGCGTAGCTCCGGAAAACTATAGTGAGTGTCATACTTGTGAAACGTTCGCACGTTCGGTCGCAACGTGATCTGGTCCGCTTGGTACATCGTGGCGTATTTCCCGGACGGGTCGAACGGTGAATGAGGATTCGAGTAGGCCACCATCATGGCGATCGATTGCCCCGGCGGTGCATCACGCAAATGTTCAACCGCAAGGTCCGTCATCATCCAATCGCCAGTCTGCTCGGGCGTGAGCAAACTGGGACGGGCGGCGTATTGGTTTGTTCTTAGGCGGTTGCTTAAGTCGCTCGCTTGGACGTCGAACAAGCCAATCTCTCGCAGGTAATCTTGATAGATACCCGTCCCCGTGCGACTGCCAAAAGTCGTCGCCACCTCGTGAATCGTGTCAATGCCCAACGCGTTAAAGTACTCTTTCTTACTGGCAAATTGGTCTTTGAATTTTGTTCCCGCGTACCAGTGAGTCTTGCCGATCATGACGGTCGCCATGCCGACGCTCTGAAGATCGCGGAACATGGATGTCAATTCGGGAGGAACGAATAGCTGCTGCGAGTTGCCCCAGCATCCCGTGCTGTGCGGGTAAAGCCCGGTGATCAAACTTGTCCGCGAAGGCATGCACACGACGCTGGCCGCGTAACAGCGTGAAAAGACGGCACTCTCGCGAGCTAACGCATCCAGATGGGGACTGTGGACATCTGGGTCCCCTGCGGTGCTGGTGTAGAAAGGGTTGAAATCGTCGCAAAGCACCACGACGATGTCGAACTTGCTTCCGGTCGCGGCATTAGCGCAGGCGTCGCCGGGCCCACCAAGTCCCCACCAAGTTACGACCACGGCCAGCACACCGGCGGCAATCCGCCACCGGGGCCGATCCCGCTTGACGCGGACAACTCGCTTGTAATTCATCATCGGCGCTTCTCGCGACTTTTCGTTGTGTCCGTGGTGTGAGTGGCAACCGACTCGCCTTCGACCAACGTGGGAGCAATGCTCAGTTCCATCTCCGGAAATTTCCCTTGCGTGGCGATTCGCCGCTGCATTTGTTCCACGGCTATCCGACCAATTTGTCGTGCATGAATATCGAATGTGGTCAGGTGCGGATACAGATACTGAATCAATGCCCGATCGTTGTTCCCGGAGATCACGCTAATGTCTCGCCCAACACCTACGCCACGAACGGCCAAGGCACGATAACACATCGCAGCCACACTATCGGATGCGGCGAATAGGGCGGTGGGCTGTGGCGTCGCCCGCAAGAGCCGATCAATCAATTGCTGAACCGACTGAGTCGTCAGAGGGGGCTTTAGCGGTAAGGACCATCCATCCGCTGGCGCTTCGACAAATCGCTTGATTCGCAAGCCTCGTCGCTTACCCTGGGCGCAGAAGCCATCTTCCCGCCGCATCATCAACACGTGATCCGGCTTGGGGCCGACAAAGGCCACGTACTCGTGCCCATGATTTGCCAAATAGTCAGCGGCCAGCGAACCAAGCAGCACGTCATTCGCGCCCACGGCATCTCCGGTGCATCCACTGGGCCTACCAAGCAGCCAAATGCTCGGCAAACCATTTTGGTTTTGAATGAACACACAGGGGCTATCCGCCACATGCGTCCCCTGCATTGCCCCGACCAAAAAAACACCGTCGAGCTGCTTTTTCCGATCCGCCGGAAAGTTCTGGTTCAGATCCGGAATGTTCAGTAGTTGTAGCTCGGAACCGAGAGCCGACACCGCCTCTTCCACGCCGCTAATCGCGTCGGCTACCGCCGGCAGAGAAATCAAGGAATGATCCATTCCCAACGTCACGACGGCCAATCGCTTTCCCTGTAGCGAGGAAGACGGAGGCTTCGCTTGGCTCGACGGACGGCGTTTCCTAAGCGGTCGATAGTTCAGCGACTTGGCGATCGCACGGATCCTCGCAGTGCTCTCTTCGCTGATCGCGGCATGACCTCGCAACGCGCGGCTCGCGGTACTCACGGAAACGTTCGCAACCTCGGCGACGATCTGCAGCGTGACGGGTTCGGACATGGACATGACTCGACTTCCTCGGCACACGACCCCGCGCGGATAAACCACGCCGCACAGTGTGACATCAACTGCGTGCAAAAACACGAACATTCATCTTATTTGCATTTCATCTAGACGGCAAGATCCGAGAGATGCAAGCGTGCATTCAATGCAAATAGATGCAAATAAAGAATCGGTACGTCAGCCTTCGCTGAGGTTTGCGCTTTAACGAAAACCCGCCGCACGAAACGGAAAAGAAGAGGTGATGCCACGTCCCCGACCCCCACCGCAGTTGAAAACGGAACCAGTCTCGGTTGGTGCCATTTCCAACACGTACTGGCTGGAGGCCGCTGCGGTACACTGCGTCATGCGGCTACACTAGCGGGTCGTGAAAAACTCCTGGCGGTGATCGATGATTCTGCATGTGGACATGGACGCTTTTTACGCGGCGGTCGAGCAGCGGGATCGGCCGGAGCTTGCGGGCCAGCCGGTGATCGTCGGAGGTTCAGCCGATGGACGCGGCGTGGTCGCCGCGGCCAGCTATGCGGTTCGCCGCTTTGGCGTCCATAGCGCCATGCCAACGGCCACAGCGCTTCGGCTCTGCCCGGCGGCGATCGTTTT
>JBGTCJ010000383.1:0-5859 GCA_041748895.1 Pirellulaceae bacterium | reverse complement strand
ACGCGGGCCGCCCGGAGGTATGCCTTGTCCACTAGCGCAGGGCGAATTCGTCGATGGAAGTCGGTCACGTAGGCCGTGGCAATCGAGTTCATGCTGCTCGAAAGCGTCGATTGAGACGACGCGAATATTCCCGCGACGATCAAGCCGGCAACGCCCGCGGGAAGTTCCGACATCACGAAGAAAGGAAAAATCGCATCATTCTGCAGCATCGCGTCGAGTCTATCGGGTTGTTGGGAATAAAACACGAAGAGCGCGGTGCCGATCGCAAAGAACATCGCCTGGGCCGGAACGGCGATGAGGGCATTGAGCCATATGCTGCGGGCGGCCGTCTTCTCACTGGCAGTCGTGACATATCGCTGCACAACGTCTTGGCTGGCCGTGTAGGGGAACAGGTTGTGCACGAGGCTACCGAACAGGATCACCCATCCCGATGCGACCGTCAGATCCCAGCTCCAGTTGACGGACTCAAAAAAATGACGTCCTTCGGAGGCAACGCGAATCGCCTCACCGAATCCACCGTCGATACGCGAGAGCAAGAACACAAGGCTGACGGTCGCTCCGCCCACCAGAATGAATGCCTGCGCCACATCGGTCCAGATCACCGCCTCGATGCCTCCGACCATCGTGTAGAGAATGCAAAGAATCCCCATCGTAAGGATGCAGGTTTCAATATTCAGATCGCTCACGGTGGCCAGCGCGAGCGACGGCAAATAGAGGACGACAGCAATCCTCCCGCATTGAAACGTCATGAACAGAAGGCTGGCCGCGAGGCGCGTCGCGAGGTTGAATCGACGCTCGAGGTATTCATAAGCCGAAGTCACGTTGAGCCGTCGGTAGAACGGCAAGTAGACGAAAACCACGAGGGGTGTGATGAGGATGTACGAGTTAGCCAAAAAAAGGATCCAGCCATCGGTGAACGCGGCCGCTGGAATCGCCATGAACGTGATCGAACTGAGCATCGTCGCAAAGATGCTCAGACCCGCCGCCCACCAGGGAATCCTTTGTCCACCGCGAAAAAAATCATTCGTACTCTTGTTTCTTCTAGCACAGGTCAAACCGATCCAGATCATTGCGCAAAGATAAATCAACAGGACACCATAGTTCAGCCAGCCGAACGAGGATTTGCGCAGCGCCGCCTCGAAGGACCAAACACCGGGCGTTCTGACTCCGGGACGCACCTCGCCGCTGGGGATCACGTATCGATCTCTCCAACGAACCACCGTCGTGGTGACTTGGCCGACAGGGACCTCCGCAACCGTTCTCCAGGTGTCGGTGATGGTGTGATAAGCCAAGACGGATCGGGAAAAACCCGGATGGTCCTCCATAGATTGAGCGTGAAGGTGTGACCCGTCGTCGCCACCGAGAATGAGAAAGGTCGCCTGCCCCAATGCGGGCGCGGGGGTCGGTGCCGCCGCAACGGGAGCCGGAACATCCGCTACCCTCCGCCAACCCTTTGCCGGCTCGAATCGATACGCGTCCCGCAAATACTCACGCTTCGGTTTTCCATCCGGGTCTGCCGAAAGCGAGGTACCGCTGATCAGGAAAAACGACTGGTCCTGGACGGCCGCCACCGCAAGCATACGACCCGGGCCGGGCCAAGGCTGAAGTTCAACCCATGCGGGTCGCGGAGAACCAAGATCCAGCGCCCAGAATGTCTTCATGGCTGTGGTGGCCACCGGCGTCTCAAGTCCACCGGCTACATAGATCGTCTTTCCGATCATCGCGCCGCTGAGGTTCGCGCAGTCCAAGGGTAGCGGTGGCAGCGAAGAGGTTTTTAGCGATCCGTTGTCCCAACGCAGCAGAAAACAATCCGCATGGTGACGCTGCGCGTCACTGCCTCCGATGCAGACCACACCGTTGTCAGTGGATAGCGATACGCCATAGCCGAGTGGTCGAGGCAGTTGGCCCACGCGTTTCCACTCACCATCAGGCTCCTCCAGCACGTAAACCGCATCATGCCAGTGCTTGGTCCCGCCGTCCCACGGAAAACCGCTCGGAAAATTGGCGCCCCCGGCGACGATCAAAACGTCTCGGTGGGTCCCCACAAAGGGTCCAGCTAAACCGAATTCGTCTGGTATGGGCGGCAGTGTGTTCCACGTCAACGGCCTTGGCGAATCCGCCACGGCCGTCAACGGCAGAAGCATGGCGAGCAGAAAGATCGGATTCGGACGGGAAAACGTGTTCACCTTTTCGATTCGTCTTCTTCGCTGAGCCATGCGGCGTTGAACCGGGCGAGAGTCAATGAAGAGTATGCCCAGGGCCGTTTGCGTTGGGTGACCTGGCGTTGGCCGCCGGACTCGTAGAAGCAGAGTACCGTTCCATCGGCGAGGACGGCCAAGTCGCTGTAGGCGCTGGGTCCGTTCTCGATACGCCGCGCGGAGGGCCATGTCCGGCCATCATCGTGACTGACTCGGATCGTGAGGTCGCGACGCGCCTGATGTTCTCGGTCGGTGGTGGGAGGGTTCGAGAACAGTAGCGCCGGCCGTGCGAAGCCACCACCTCCGGGGTGCCGGGCCAGACCCGCCATGCAACCCGGCTCGAGCAGATCCTCCACGATCACGGGGTTGGACCAACCCGTCGCGCCATCGGCACTCACAGCGGCGAGCCGCCGATCCCTCGTGTCGGTGTTGCGGGCAGTCAGGAGAACGCTCCCATCGGAAAGTTCTGCGACATTCGATTCCCCGCCCAAAGCGATGGCGATCTCGCCTGACCGCCAGCACTCTCCGCCATCATCGCTATAGATCACCGCAGCGGCCTTCCGGGGAGAAGCAACTTTCTCGTAAGTTGCCATCCAAAATGGCACCACCAATCTTCCGCCGGAAAGCTGGATCCCATGTCCCGGGCCAGTCGCGATGACTTGCCAGTCGATTTCGTCTCGAAACCGCTCAAAGGCTTCAGTGATCTCGATGGGATGCGACCAGGTGAGACCGTCATCGTGGCTGCGGATGTGAAAGCATCGCATGTATTCGACGCAGTAAATCAGGTGGACCGATCCGTCACGCTCTGCAATCGCAACCGGATTGTTCACCGTCTGTTCTTCTGCACCTCCCATATCCTTTTGAAGCTTCGAATCCGACATGTGCGGATTTCGACTCAGACGCGGCCCATGGTGAGCGACGGATGCTGGAGGCGACCAAGTGATGCCGCCGTCAACGCTGCGGCGCAGGTGGATCTCGCTTTCGCCTCGATCGGCCACCGAATGTTTACGAGCTTCGCAGTAGGCCAGCACCGTCCCTGCCGCAGTCACGACAATGCCAGGGATCCGGTACAACTTGAAGCCGTCACTGCCCTCAACAAACAGCACTTGCTTTTTAAGAAATGCACTTCCTTTTTTTCCTGGTCGACCGTCACCACGAAGAACCGCCGGGGCTCGGGGCCTGAGCCGCTTGCTGAGCACATCATCCATTTGGCCTCGAAACAATTCCAACTTCGCCGCGCTAGCGGGCGCACCCGCCAAGTTCGCGCGCTCGATCCATCGATCAGACTCGCGTGCGGCAGCATGGCCAGCGGAGTAATCGTAGAGCTCTTCGGCAATGGTCTGCGAAGTGGCCCAGTCGATCCAGCGAGTGTAACGCTCGGATTGCGAACGAATCGAGTAGCCCATCACCTCCGGATCCGTCGGCTTGAAGGGACGTGCGAACTGGCTCAGTGCCAGATCGCGTCCGGAAGCCGCAGGATCCATCATCGCGGCAGTGACGCTCCGACCGTCCAAGCCCATCGGGGCCGGTAGATGGGCAAGTTCGGAGAGCGTTGGATAAAGGTCAACCATTTCGATCAACGCATCGGTGGAAGCACCCGGATGCGGCATCCCGGGCGCACGGATGATCAGGGGCACGTGAGTGTCCAGCTCGAAATTGGTCCCCTTGCACCATCGGTTGTTCTCGCCCAACGCGAATCCATGGTCGCCCCAAAGCACCACGATCGTGTCGTCGGCAAGGTGCAGTGCATCGAGCGCATCGATCAACTTTCCGACCTGCGCGTCGACATAGCTGACACACGCGTGATACCCATGTCTCAAAGTGGTCGCCTGTTCTGGAGTCACCCTTTCGTCGTCGGCGATGTCTCGATAACCACCTAGTTCCCGATGCGAATGGTACGCTTCGGCCGGAGCGTCAATGACGCCATCGGGCTGATTGTCGAGTGCGAACTGGCTGGGGTGGTACAAATCCCAATATCGCTTGGGCGCGTTGAAGGGCAGATGTGGCTTGTAGAAGCCAACCGCTAAAAAGAACGGCTGATCCGACGCCTTCAGCTCGCTCAACGTCTTGACGGCTAAATCAGCGAGCTTCCCATCGGTGTATCCATCGTCCGGAACATCGGCAGCTTCGTGGGATACCCCTTTTCCTTTTCCCTCGGATCGGTCGACATAGTTCCTCCAACCTTCGAGCCGTTGGGTCGCAGCGACGGACCAGGACGCCGGATCCTCTTCACGTTCATCTCCACTAAAGATTTTTCCCAGACTTTGAGTGTGATAGCCATGGTTCATGAACCACTGCGGCAGTGTGATCGCGTCGGGACTACTCTGTCGGAACAGGTTGCGGTTGTGCCACACATGGATGTTGCCGGGAAGTCGCCCAGTCAACGAGGATGCTCTCGAAGGACCGCAAACGGCTTGGTTGCAATACGCGCGACGGAAGACTCGCGACGACCTGGCCAAACGGTCGATGTGAGGTGATTGAACCAGCGGATCCCCATAACACCCCAACGAGGGTCGGAGATCATCAATCGCGATGAAGAGCACATTGGGACGCGGCTGCGCAGCCGTGAGCACGCTGCCGAAGAGCAACCCGAACGAGAGAATCAAGAATTGAAAAAAATCAATGCTGCCAATTCGATTCGAGCTCTTCTTGACGAAAATCCATCTACGACCGTTCATGGCTTTTACTTTTTCTTCTTTGCGACCGGTGCGGGCGGCACGTGGTCCGGGTTGGGTCGCATCATTTCTGCCCCCACTTCGAGCCGCCAGGCTTGGAGTTCGCGGCGGAGTTGATCCAGTTCGAGCGTGTGTTGTTTCGCGAGATTCCGTGTCTCGCCTAGATCGTCGGCCAAGTTGTAGAGCTCGACGCCCATGGGATCGAATGTCTCGATCAACTTCCAAGGGCCCTTTCGTATGGCGCCCGCGGGCACCGTTTGCGGATGGTTGTTGTAATGCGGGAAGTGCCAGAAGAGAGATCGCGGTGCGAGTTCACCCGATCCAACCAACAGGGGTTCGAGGCTGAGTCCATCGACGTGCTGGTTGGGTCGCGGAGGTTGCCCCGTCGCGGCAAGGATCGTTGGGTAGAGGTCGGTGCTGGTCACGGGTTGGTCAATCACACGCCCGGCCTCCGCCCGTCCGGGCCAGGCGATGATCATAGGCACGCGTATGCCGCCTTCCCAGTACGTTCCCTTATGCCCTCGAAGCGGCGAGTGGTCGGTCGCATTCCAAAAACCACCGTTGTCCGACGTGAGAATGACCAACGTGTTTTCGGAAATCCCCAGTTCCTCCAGCACGGCAATCACGCGGCCGACGCTCTGATCGACGCTCTCGACCATTGCCGCGTAGACCGGCTTCCCCTGCCGATCGGCCTCGGGAATCTGCTCATAAGTTGCGACCAATTCCGGCTTTGCCTGCAGCGGCGTATGCACCGCATAGTGCGCAAAGTGAAGGAAGAAAGGTCGAGGATGCTGGTCGCGAATCCATTGTATGGCCTCATCGGTCAAGCGATCGGTCAAGTACTCTCCAGGCTGACCATCGGGAAAAATGTCCCACGTGGCCCGAAGGTCAGTCGTGGGAATTTTCCAGTCGCCTTGGTATGGAAAAAAATAGTCCCCAGGAGCGCCGTGTGGATTCCCACCGATATTCGTGTCGAAACCGTGGTG
>JBGTCJ010000382.1:0-5695 GCA_041748895.1 Pirellulaceae bacterium | reverse complement strand
TGCGCTCATTAAAACATGTACCGCCGGGTCCAATAGCCACGCTCCGGCAATGTATCAAATGAATACCGGCTACACGCGGCCGGGATTTCCCAGCGCGGGGTCTTGGGCAACCTACGGCCTGGGATCGGCGAATCAAAATCTCCCGGCGTTCGTCGTGATGCCAAAGGAATCCGGAATAAAGGGCGGCGCGTTGAATTGGGGTGCCGGCTTTTTGCCAGGGCGATTTCAAGGAACGCTGTTCCGTAGCGGTCCCAGTCCGATCCTCAATCTCGCCCGCCACCGAGAGCTGACCGATGCCCAACAGCGGTCACAACTTGACTTGCTTTACGATTTGAATCAAAGCCACCTTCAACGGCATCCGGCTGAGGAGGAACTCGAAGCGAGGATTGAAAGCTTCGAACTGGCATATCGGATGCAATTTGAGGCGACCGAGGCGGTCGATCTGTCGCAGGAAACCGCCGCGACCCATGCACTTTACGGCATCGGCGAAGAGCCTTCTGATGATTTCGGTACGAAATGCCTCATGGCGCGGCGAATGGTCGAACGTGGCGTGCGGTTTGTCCAGTGCTACTCGAAAGAACAGTGGGATGCTCACGCTAACCTAAAAGCAAACCATGTCGAGTGTTGCGGCTTGGTCGATAAGCCCATTGCAGGGCTGCTCCGCGACTTAAAGCAACGAAGCCTCCTCGACACCACACTCGTGATTTGGGGCGGCGAGTTCGGCCGCTTGCCTCATTCGCAAAAGGGCACTGGACGCGACCATAACCCTTACGGCTTTTTGATGTGGATGGCCGGTGGCGGGATAAAGGGAGGTACTCATCATGGCGAAACCGATGAAATTGGGCTCGATGCGATCGAGAACCCAGTCGACGTACCCGATATCCACGCCACTCTGCTGCATTTGCTGGGAATCGACCACAAACGGTTGACCTACCGTCACCAAGGGCGTGATTTCCGATTAACCGATGTTCACGGCAGAGTGATCACCTCCATCTTGGCTTAGGTCGCTTGGCAGGCGGAATGGCGATCACGAGATGCGCATCCAAATGCCAGCGAAACGGTCCAACAAAGATGTCGTCCCCGAGTCTCTCCTCAGGCAAAATTGGCAGGACTTCCGTGTTGCGAACCCTACTCATTCTGTGCATCGGCGCGAGCTTACAGGCCTCGACCATCCAGGCGGCGGATAAGCTGAACGTTGTTTTCATTCTTGCTGACGATCTCGGCTGGGCCGACACCGAACTGTTCGGGCACACGAAGCTTTACGAAACTCCCAATATCGAGCGTCTGGCCGGCCGGGGCATGTTGTTCAGCCGCTCCTACTGCGCACCCCTCTGCTCACCGACCCGTGCGGCAATCCTCACTGGCCAATACAACACGCGAAACGGTTCCACTGCCCCGCAGCACCATCTGGGCGGTCCGAACCGATTGAAGGCCACAGTCGCGAACACAGCGGCACCGAATCAAAAAACCGCCCCTGTTTCATCCGTGAATCGTCTGGATCATTCGCTGCCCTCTCTGGCCACGCGCTTCAAGGCCGCGGGCTACGCCACGGGTCATTTCGGCAAATGGCATCTTGGCCCGCAACCCTACAGTGCGCTGCAGCATGGCTTCGATGTCGACATCCCCCACTTCAATGGCCCTGGCCCGGCCGGCGGTTTTCTCGCGCCTTGGAAGTTCAAGCATCTTCAGGCGAACTATCCAGGTGAGCATATTGAGGACCGCATGGCGCAGGAAGCCGTAACGTGGATCACATCCCTGCCCAGCGATCAACCCTTTTTTCTTAACTATTGGCAGTTTTCGGTGCACGCGCCTTTCAATGCCAAAGACAGCCTGATCCGCAAATACCGCAGGAAGGTTGACAAGCAGGCTCCGCAGAGTTCAGCCACTTATGCGGCGATGGTCGAGTCGTTGGATGATGCCGTCGGCACGCTGCTCGATGCGATAGACCGAGCGGGGTTGAGCAAGCGCACCATCTTTATCTTCACCTCCGACAACGGAGGCAACATGTACAATGGCATTCGCGAAACCGATGCCGATGGCCTACACTACGTCACGGCTCCCACCAGCAACCGCCCCCTGCGCGGAGGCAAGGCGTGTATTTACGAGGGTGGCATCCGCGTCCCGACGATTATCGCCTGGCCGGGCGTGACCGAACCGGGCATCCGCTGCGACGAATTGATCCATTGTGTCGATTTCTACCCCACGCTCGCCGCCGGTTTGACTCTGCCTGTGCCCGATGACTATCCGATCGATGGCATCGACCTTGCCCCGGCCTTTTGCGGACGCCCACTCGGACGCACCGCCATTTTCACTTTCTTCCCCCACAATCCTCCGGTACCCGATTGGCTTCCTCCATCGATTGCCGTCCACAGCGGCGACTGGAAACTGATCCGCCTGTTTCACCAAGGCGACGCTGGGACTCACGGGTACCGCCTTTACAATCTTGCCGAAGACATCGGCGAAGAAATCGATTTGTCCACACAAATGCCCGAGAAGGTTCGTCAATTGGATGCGATGATCCAAACGCACTTGGATGATACCGAAGCGGTTGTTCCTCAACCCAACCCCAATTTCGATCCCGCGAAATACAACCCCGACGCCATCGGTCGCCAACCCGGGGGACTCAAAATCTCCGGCGCCGAATGAAGTTCCGACCGCACACTGACTCCCGATCCGTATTGGAAGTATCTGCAAGCCAAACTCATCAAGCCATAAACCGCCTAGAGTCGCAGCGTAACGCGTGGCATTGATGCTTCGAAGGCTAATCGATTGCGAGTTATCCCATCAATGCCATTGCAAATTGAAGATTCTGTCCGATGAACCTTCCTACCGCGCCGCGATTGTTGCTGATCTTGCTTACGATCATCGCCACGAGCGAAGGGCTTCGAGCCCAGCTGTCGTTGGAAATCGCCGTTGGTGAGTCGAACCATCTTCGCGTTACCGACACGGGCGATGGAGAATGGGAGCTGACCACACTGGGCGATGATCCATGGATCCACTTGCGCCGGTTCCCGTCATCGGATGTGCCCGATAGGTACACGGTTCTTGCATTCGAGTATTTTTCAACGCAGCCCGTGGACGGCCTAGAAGTCCATTACGGCCCGCCGATTACCAGCGCCCATCGATTGGCGGCCGGGGCCCTGATGCGGGCTGAATCATGGTTGCCTCACGGAATCGACCTGAATTCACTTTCTGGGGGGAAATGGACTCACGCCAGGAACTTGCTGCGTTTGGACTTCGGACGTCGCTCGGGCGTGACACTGCGGATCCGCAACCTGCACTTGCGGCCGCCCAATGATGATGAACGCCGCTCCCAGGCCGAACGCGAAGACGAGCGCCGGGACAAGCTTGCCCGCCAGTCGCGGATCAATGCATTCTACACAACCCGCTTTTCGGATCGAGTGGAGAGCATAGCCATTGACCGTGAGCACGTGATTGTGCGGGGTAGGATCGCACGAGACAGCGTGAATCTGCGATTGATCGAGCTGTTCCCGGAGGTGGCCCTGTCGCACGATGCGTTGGACGAAGACGACGACCTCGTTCTTGATGCTCAGCCCGGAATCCACGATGCGGGATCGCTTACTGCCTCAGGAAGATTTGAACGGCGGCTGCCCCGAATCACGAACGCCAGGGATCGAACCACCTCACGCTGGGCGTTGGCGGAAGCAACTCCGGATGGCCGTTGGCAGCTGCGGTCTCACTGGCGATATGCCACCGATCTAACCGCCGCCGCCGCTCACGAGCTGCCTCAAGTTATTCCCAAAAGCGTCAAGGGCATGGGGGGTATCGATCCACGATTCCCACTCGATGAGTTGTTGGAGCTTGGCGTCCATAACATCACCATCAACATTAACCTCACCCGACTGATGGACTCGGTGCCGCATCCGAATTGGCTTCCGTTTGAATACAATGGAAGGCTGTGGTACGTGAATCAGCAGCAGCTGGATGATTACGATAAACTGGCGAAGTTCTGTGCGTGCCATGATATTGTTGCCAGTGGAATTTTGTTGGTGTCATTCGTCGACAGCGGGTTCGGATCTTCACTGGTCCATCCGGAGGCAGACCGCGCCGGACATTACGCGATGCCGAACTTCACCACTCCCGAGGGTGTGGCTGCTTACGAAGCCGTGCTCGAGTTTTTAACGGCCCGTTATACGGACCCGCGTGCTCAGCACGGGCGCATTGCAAACTGGATCATCCATAACGAAGTCGGTTATGGATGGGTATGGACGAATATGGGGCGGCAGCCGGCCATGCTTTATATGGACCACTACCTGCGCTCAATGCGATTGGTGCACAACGTCGCGCGACGACACGACCCGCACGCCCGGGTATTCATCTCGCTAACGCACCATTGGAACAATCCCAATGAGCCGTCGTGGAAATCCTATTCCAATCGAGACTTGCTGAATCGATTGGCAGAATCAAGCCGCACGGAAGGCGATTTCGCTTGGGGCGTGGCTTATCACCCCTACCCACAGAACCTCCGCAGCCCCGAGACCTGGAATGACACACAGGTCACGCATGAGTTCGATACTCCCCTGATCACGCCCAAGAATATCAACGTGCTCGATCGCTGGATGCAGCGAGCCGAGATGCGTGATTCGGAGGGCAACGTACGGGGGGTACTGCTGTCCGAACAGGGATTCAACTCGCCGGATTACTCGAACGAGAGCCAGCGGTTGCAGGCGGCGGCATACGTTTATATGTGGCGCAAGCTGCGGGAATTGGACACCGTCGAAGCGTTTCACAACCACCGCTGGGTGGACCATCCGCGCGAGGGAGGTTTATTGCTCGGTCTGAGAAAACTCCCGGAGGGTTCCAGTCGTTACGGTGATAAAAAGATCGCCTGGGATGTCTACAAAGCGCTTGGTACCCCGTCCGAAACGGAGACGGTGCGTGCGTTGGGAGCGGATCCCCCGACGGATGATTGATGATTCGGAAGAATAGAATCCGTGTGCGGTACTTTCTTCTGTACCCCAGTTCAACTGCGTTGGCCTAGTACCGGCGCACCCCGGGGGATTTCGCTCGACTATCAGACACCAGCTCAGTTCGAGGCGAAACATCAACTCAGTTTAGCGGTTCGACCCGTCATCCCCGGTGTCCACCAGTACTGCGCCAACGCAGCGTGTGAACGGTTAACGCTCGACTTCGCCCAAGAATTGGACCTGTCCCCGTCGCGTTCCCCGTTACCCATTCAATGGCCAATGGCCGATGGCCGTCAAAAAGTGAGAAAAGTTTAAATTTTTCTTCACAAATCTGAATCCCATCGCGCCACTGCCTTCTACGAGTTATCTCCTATCGACGCTAGGTGAGGGTGATGACGCGAAGAGGCGAACCCAATGAAGCATGGCACTCCGGACCAAACCGAAGATTCTGAGGTGTTTCTGCCTCTTTTCACACGAGAACAGTTTCGTGTCGCTGGACTTTTCAGGGTGCTGGTCGCGGACTCCGCAGACGTTCGAGATGTCATCCCCTTGCTTTCGAATTCACCTTGCAGCCCTACGGTTTCCATCAACTAGTCGCGTAAGATTTTTATTCTCGTATTCAAGGCGGTAAATTATGAAATGCTACTGTTGGGCCTGTTTATTGTGTTTCTGTCTAGGTTGTGGTCGCTCGACAGGGCCAGAGGGACTTGAGCAAGATGCCATATCAAAGTATGTGACCGAAAACCCAAACATTGATGACACAAGGA
>JBGTCJ010000381.1:0-14327 GCA_041748895.1 Pirellulaceae bacterium | reverse complement strand
GAGGCCGAAATGACCGCGGCCGGGTTTCGATCCGACGGCACTCGCGCGATGGTGGTCACAGGTCCGGTCGAGCACTCGCAGAGTGTTGAAGCGATGGTGAGCGAAGTCCATGGTGCGTTCGGACGGATCGATATCCTCGTCAATTCAGCAGCGATCTGGGACGCGATCGCACTCGAGGAGGTGACGGCCGCTGACGTGCGACAGTACTTCGAAGTCAACACGCTCGGCTCGTTCCTCGCAGCGCGAGCTGCCGGGAGAGTGATGGTGGCTCAGCCGTCGGGCGGGGCGATCATCAACATCGGCGACTGGGCAACGCTCCGTCCCTACTTGGATCATGCCGCCTACTTCCCTAGCAAGGGCGCGATCGAAGCGATGACTCGGTCGCTTGCCGTCGAATTGGCCCATCGAAACCGCCGGATCCGTGTCAATTGCATCCAACCGGGTCCCGTCCTATTGGCGGACGATGTCGGGGAGGAAATCCAGGAAGCATTGGCAAAGAGTCTGCTGGTCGGCCGCCTGGGAACCCCAGACGAAGTGGCGCACGCCGTCCAATTCCTCTGCGAGAACGAGTTTGTCACGGGTGTCTGCCTACCCGTCGATGGCGGACGTAGCATCTTCGCCAACGATGGCCTTCAGTGCGGTCTCAACACCGGTTGATCAATCGGTCCCGGAAAAAGAACTGTGTCGCCAATGGATCGTTGCCGGTGGTTCGATCACGTAGTTGCCGATGCCTCGATCGGCGAATTCGTCATTAACCCGATAGACCCACCCCTCACCGCCAGTCGTCATTTGGCCACCAATCGATTCGACGAACATCATGGCTCCGCTCCCGCGAATTCGAACCGCGGGCGTCCGCAGCCGCAGCATCACGTCCGCAACGGTCGTCCCGGCGGCGACACCCTCGACGTCCTGTTGTATCGTTTCGTCATTCAGTTCAATGACGACGGTGACGGTGCCGATGTTCGACCCACCACCGGTTTTGGCCGGCGATGAAGCGTTTGGGGAGCATCCCGAGCCAACGATCAACAGCGTGAGCAAGGTCAGTGGGCACTGCCTGGTACGGCGCGGCGGTGAGAGAATGTGGAGCCGGGTGAGACCTCTCAGGAGCGTATCCATCGACATTGTTTTTTTGGCTCCGCCGGAATGCATGTGACCCCTTTTCAAATTCGTCCGGAATCTAACATGAGGCCATGGTACATCACGAAAGATTGATCGAGGAAGCGGCACGGCAGGCGACATCGCCTTGTGCATGGTTGGTGGGGGCCGGTGTGGTTGGCCGTTCAATCCTGATGAACCACCTCAGCGTCGGAGCCAGCGTATGGATGTCCGACGCGTCCGACGCAGCCCTGGACCGGGTCCGTGAGAGAATCGCTGTTACCTATCCGCGGGCCCAGGTGGAGCCGATCGTTGATTCGCCCCTGCGGTTGCCTACGGTTGCGATCAGCCAATCGATCGACCGCGGGAACGAGTCGCGTTCGCTCGTCGTTCCGCCATTGCTGATCGAATCGATTCCAGAGCGGCTGGACCTCAAACAAGCTTTCTTCGGTTCCGCTCGCGAGGCGCTCGGACCCGATACGATTCTTTGCACGAACACGTCAAACCTGCGGATCGGCGATATCTTTCAGAAACTCGCCGACACGACGGCCTGCGCCGGGCTGCACTTTTTCATGCCCGTTGAGGATCGGCCGTTGGTGGAATGGATCGCAACGGATCAAACCACGCATCGGACGCTCGCGTGCTGCGAGGCTCATGCTCGGCGACTGGGAAAGGCCGTGCTGAAGACTGCCGATTCGCCAGGATTTGTCGTCAACCGGATGCTCGCGCCCTACCTCAATCAGGCATTGCTGATGATGGGATGTGGCGTGACTGCGGAGCACACCGAGATCGCCGCAATCCAGTTCGGCATGCCGATGTCGCCACTTCGGCTAATTGATACGATTGGCGTTCAGACGGCCTTTGATAGTGGTCGAATTTTTTGGCAGGCATTCCCGCAGCGGATTGACCCTGCACCGATTTTGTCGGGTTTGATCAAGGCGGCTCGCAAACGTGGATGCGTACCGCGATTTTACTCGGAGGGGCCTTTTGGGGGTGCTCCGGATTCGCCGCTCGATCCCCTGGCCGCACAGGTGGTCACCGAATATCAACGAGACCCGATTGAGTGGCCGATCGAGGAAGTGACCGTGCGAATGGCCGTACCGATGTGGATCGAGGCCGCCGAGTTGCTCAGGCAGGGAGTCGTTTCGACGTTTCAAGAGATCGAGCAGGCCGTGTGCGGCGGGCTTGGGTATCGCCACACGGATGGATTCTTCGGCTTCTACGATACGATCGGCTGCGGTCCCCTGGAGCGGGTCATTCGCGACACTCAGGGCGAACATCAACATCATCATGTGACGCAGCTGCTGCAACGGCTGAAAGGTGGCTGTTCGCCGAGTGAGGCAATTGCCTCTTTCGCACGACGCGGCCGACCCGAACCATCGACAAGGGCCTAAGTTTTTGGCTTCACAATCGCCATCTGCCTTCCGGCCGCGATTTTCGCTTCGGCAGTCGCTGGTGTTCGCTGCCGTGATGGGGCTAGTCCTGAGTTACGCCCTGAATTTTCGCCGCATGAGAATTGCTGAGTACGAGCTGCGGCGGCTACAGAACGAAGTCGGTTATCTCGAGGGCTGGGAGTCCGATGAAATCGCGGCCGTGCGGATTGCGGCGGACCAGCCGTTGACCTGGCAGGCAAGAGTCCATGTCCCTTCTTCGGCACGATATCGTTTGGCCTACAGCGCCGTGTGGCGGTCTGAATCGAGCAAACCAGATTGGTTCTCGGCGGTCCGCATGCCCGCGGGCGAATCGATCGTCACGATCCGCGTCCTGAAGGATCCGCGAGACGACCGCTGGAAAATTTCGACCGCAGTCCGCAATCCCGATGCGACCGATCGGGCAGGAACCGTTCTGCCGGACGAAATCTCGGAGGTCCTGCGGGGCAGCCACGACGTGATCAGCGCCGGCATTCGCCAACAGACGACGACTCGTTCCGTGGGTCAATCATTGCGACTGTTTGACGAGCGATACTTCTCGGGGAGTTCGCTGCTGCTTTATGGCGATCGTCCGCCGGAAGAGGACCTAATCGGGATTTTCGCCGAGCTTCAACCCGACGTCGGGACCCTTTAGACGACCGACGAGCCACTAGGGCGCGGAGGCCATGGGGCGAAATGCGGCACGCCAACGGATGTCCGAGTCGAGAAGCGAGTTCAGAGCCAGATGGACTTCCTCGATTTCGAGCGGATCGTGTTCCAGTTCGTGTTCGAGCAGTTCGAGCTTCTTGCGGATGATGTAGCCCTGCATCCTTTGGTAGGGACGGACCTCACCGGTGCGGAGAAAAGTGCCGACTTCGAGCCGCCGACTCCAATCGTCCCAAAGATCGATCCAGTGCACCGCCTGCTTGACATTGCCGCTTCGCGCCGCAGAGCTAACCTCCGCACGAATCGCGGCTAGTTCAGCAAGTGATTCGGGTGGATCGGGATAGTAGGCAAAACAGGCCACCACACTCATCGCGATCAAACCGACCAGCAGGGTGATTCCCAGGACCGAAGCCGGTACGACTCGGTCGTAAGATGCAATCTCCTTCGGCCCGTCGCTGACCCACGAGTTTTCATCGATTCGCGATAACCGAAAAAGCAACCCGGTGACCGCGACAAGAGAAAGGATTGCAAAGCCAATCAGATCGGGCAATCCGATGGGTCGCAGCGCCACCTCCTTGATCTCGGACCAAATCAATGAACTGCCGGGGTGCAAAGGCGTGGCGTAGATGTCAAACGCGTGCGTGTGTCCGGCCGGCTCGGCACCCGGAAGCACCAATGGTCGTTCAATCGCGTAGGCTAGCGCAAGGACAATGAGGATCAAGGTGCCGAACCAGACCGACGTAGCTTTCCAGCCGTATTGGCGGCCGATCCAGAGAAGCGTTGCAAGATTCATTCCGGCGCCGAGCAGTAGCAGCGCCAGCGCGGAGCCGGGTGAATTGCTGTGCTGGAACATCATCCCCAACTGCGACATCGCTAACATCGGCGTGGCATAAACCGGGACGGCGAGAAATGTCATCCTTGCCGGGGCCCAGGGATCGCCCATCTCGAACGAGCTTTGTAACGCCCCGTAAGGCAAAAATGCACCTAGGAAACCGAGGCCGGTAACCGCGATCAAGGCGTACCATCCGCTGGGACCTGAAAGCTCGCGGGTGATCAGGATCACCATACCCGCGAGCCGCTCAGCGCCGATGGGTCTGGCATCGTTGCCACCCGATTCGTCCGCGTCACGATCGGCGACGTTGCCGTCGATCGCGTCCAAGTTGGCGTAGCGGTCCCAGATCAGGCCAAGTGTGGTGACGACGACCAATGACGCCAACGCGAAGGCGATCACGACGATCGGCCTTGAAAGTGTCAATCCGTACAACAGCGATAGTGGATTGAACAGCGGCGCCGAAAGCGCGAATGCGGTCATGGCCCCGGGCCGAACCTTTGCACGATGCATCTCTCGCAGAACGGGGATTACGCCGATCGAACAGACTGGAAGCAACATTCCGATCAGCCAAGACTGTGGCAGCGAGCGAAGCGATTGCCCGCCGAAGAGTCGCCGCGTGCCGGATGTTCCCAAATAGAAGCGCAACACGGCGGCTATCAGCAGACCGACCAACAACGTTGGCGCCGCCTGAACGAGTCCTTGAAAGGCTCGCACGAAGCCGCTCAGGATTGCATGTGTGATCACGGCGAGTCCTCGGTGTCGTGGGAACGACTTTCAGGCGAGTGATCTTGCTCGGCCCAATCTGCCGGTTCGATCTGAGCGAGACGCTGTCCGATCTCCCCAAGTTCCTCTGCCCACTGCTCGATGCGTTCCAGGTCCGCGTCGCGCCAAGAAGAAGCCGACCTCCGCGTCGCCGACAACGCCTCACTGAACCCGTAAATCGGGTTCCACTGCATTTCGCCCAGATCGGTATCGGCCGCGACTTCGGGGATCCAACCGATGATCTCAACCAACTGCTTGTCCGCAGTGGCGCGCTCCTCGAGGTTTGCGTTTGCGTCCCGCAACCGCTTCACCCGTTCCAATAACTTTTCCCTCGCGTCGAGGAGGTCGAGCGGCCAATGGGCCGGCATCGAATGCTCCGCGTCGTGCAAAGTCGCTGGCGGATCGCTACCTCCGCAGCCCGAGAAGACCAACAGCGACCAGGGAATTAACCAGGCGACCAGCCGGTAGAAATTCGACCGTTGACGGCCCGCAACCGTGTTCGAACCGCGATCGAACATCATCGATACCCCGGCACGGGAATGTCTTTCAGCAGACCGGTGATCACATCGGAGGCGTTGCCGCTTCGAATGACCAAACGAACTGAAAGCACCGGGAAGGCGACCTCTTGAATATCACCGGGCGAGACAAAATCACGGCCGTGCAGGAATGCCCAAGCCTGGGCAATACGCTGCCAGATCAACAACCCGCGAGGGCTAACTCCCAATTCGATCGCCTCATGGTCGCGAGTGGCCTCAACCAACTCGATCAGATAACGGCGAACCGCATCGTGGACCGTGACCGATGCCACCAGTCGCTGCAGTTTTCGCAAGGGTTCGATCGACAATCCAACCGCCACGCCATCGGGTTTTGGGGCAAAGTCGCTTGCAGGTCTCGACAGCATCTCAAACTGCGCCTCGCGATCGGGGTAACCGATTTCTAGCCGCATCGCGAAGCGATCGAGCTGCGCTTCGGGCAACGGATAGGCCCCATGGCTGTCGATCGGATTTTGAGTCGCGATCACAAAGAAGGTGTCGACCAGCGGATGAGGCACGGCGTCGATGGTGACCTGCCTTTCGGCCATCGCCTCCAATAGCGCACTTTGCGTCCGCGGCGTGGTGCGGTTGATTTCATCAGCCAGTAGCACGTCCGAGAAGATCGGTCCGGGGTGAAATTCAAACTCACGCGTTTTCTGATTGAAAAGGTTGAAACCGGAGATATCCGTTGGCAGCAGGTCAGGCGTGCACTGAACACGACCGAAACGCCCACCGAGAGAATCGGCCAACGACTTGGCGAGTGTCGTCTTGCCGGTGCCCGGCAAGTCATCCAACAAAAGGTGGCCACGCGCCAGAAGGCATGCCAAGACCAACTCGATCTGTCGCGACTTACCGAGCAGCACCGAATTGAGATGCGCCCGCAAGTGCTCGAGTCGTTGTTTGGCGCCAACGTCCGAAACGATGTTGGCATCGGGAGCTGAGTCGGCTCTGGAATCAATCGAGGTGATGGTCATGAGGGGTCAGCGGCTGTACGACGAGAATGGGGAACGCTCGGCAATGCCCACGAACTCGCGGTGGCACTTGCCAATGCGGCCGGCCGTCAACGCCGCGGCGACCCGATTGGCCTCATCCATCCAACCGACCGGTGGTGTCGCCTGATTACCGAAAACGATCGCGTCGGCCGTGTCGAAAAAATGGTGAACCGAGGGCGTCAACGATTCGTCGATGCGACCCATGATTTCGCAGTACCACTGCCTTGGTGTAGTACCCATGGGTCGGGGCGCCCTGACCAACACGCTTCGGATATCGAGAATGCGGACCAACACCGCCATCCGTCGGCGACTACCCAGTGGACTTGAGCACCACCAGACGACACGGCAGAGCCATTCGCCCCAAGCGCTTCGCGACCACCACAACAGGATGATCCCGGCGGATAGTCCCAAAATCCATGGAATCGCTGACCACGCAAGCAGCGTCGCCAGCGACCACCACGATCGGTAGAACCGCGGTGGCAAGTAGCCGGGTGTCGGTTCGAGAGGTATCCATACCCCCTCGTCGGCCCTCACTTCGGCCCAGGCGTGTACGTCCTCTGGGCCGATCTCGATGTGCCCCCCCAACCGCGCGATGTTGCCTGGCGGGGCGTAAAACCCGGTAGCCAGACGCGCCTCGTAACCGAGCGACTGCAGCATCACGGTCGCGGCCGTTGCGAACAGGTGATCGCCGCCGCGACCGGTCCGTAGAAAGCCGCCAAGCGGGTCTTCAGCGTCCGAGTCCGCCGACCGATCGAACGCAAAGTCGTTGCGGAGCCGATCGATCACGGCCTCAATCTGTGGCCAACCGCGCGAAAGGTCATGAGTCCACTGTTTTGCAAGCGACGCGGCCAAACTCATGCCAAGGCGATGCCCAGGAGGACCGTCCGCTGGATCCACGATGTGACCTTTCTGAAGCGATGCATTCGCGGCCGCCCCGGCGTCACCGACGGACGGACTAGAAGTCATCGGAAAACGGTTCCAGTTTCGAAGCCGATCCCCGTCAATTTCGTGCGTCACCATCCGCACCACTGTCAGCGAGGGAACGGTCTCGCGATCGGGCATTCGCCAGGAACCGTCCGCTGTGATCTCAAAAAAATCGTCGCGATCGACATCGGCGATGTGAATCCCAACGGTCGTGGTGGGAGTCGGAATCCGTGGTGAGCGGAAGTTGATGAACTTGACCGCGTCGCCGCGTGAACCGCGAAACAAGCCTGCGGAGGATTGAGGTGAACCGTTGTTTTGGCGCAGCAAATCGGATCGGAAGTACCACACCCCTGCGTCCTGCATTTCCCGCCGCTGGAGCAACGGATCTCCGCCGCCGCGGGTCTTGACCCGAGGTGTCTTGCCTGCGGCCACCGCGGTCCAATCCACGCCATCAAAATTGTCAAAACGCTCGATCGCCAATCGGACCCCAACCGGACCGACCCAGTGAAGAACGGCGGTGGTCTTTCGATCTCGAAGATTTGCCGGTGATTCGGATCGCTCTCGAGCCGCCGAAAACGCGGCACCACCCTGCTGTGATTGAGCGAAATGTTGCTGCTGGTCCGTCGGCATCTGGTTTTGCAGCCCGACCGCCTTTTCGCTTCGGCGCCGGATCGCAGGCTCCCCGATCGTGTCGTCGAACATGTCAAACAGACTTGGTAAATCGGACTGCAGGAAAAGGTCTGACTCGACGGGGCCAAACGACGCGGCGTGCTGCTTCGCGGCGATCACGGCATCCCCGTCGCCGATTCCCGATCTAGCGGCGGGGTCATTCCACCGCTGTCCGCCGCTGGTCGGCATCCATCCGCCGCCAATCAGTCGCGTGGAGGGCCCGCGACCCCACGTGACCGTCAATGCCAACCCAAAAATCAGGAACCCCGACGCAGTCGCTCCAAACCTCAAACCCGATTGCCGCCGGATCGCACCTGGCATGTGCAGCTCGAGCCGCTCCCAGTGATTGGCAACCATCCACCAAAGGCAAATCGCGACCCAGGCGAGTGCGAGGTAGATCGCATCGCCGTTGTCACTGATCGCGGTTGCGAACAACATGAGGAACCCCCCGCAAACGACCGATAGCGAATGCGATTTCTCCACAGTGCTTGCCGCCACCAACAATCCCGCGGCGACGGCGAGCGTCGTCAACATGACCATTTCCCATGCGGTTCCCCTGCCTCCCATAGCCGCGACAATCCATCGGCTGAGCGTTGAGATGGCCAAACCGCTGATCGCCATCACGACAAGAATTCTTCGTTGCCAGAGACGACCGAAGCGGAGGGCCATCCATGCACTGCGACTCACCCACGCGGTGAGAACGAGCCACGCAGCGATCGCCACGCCCTCGACAATGACGACCGAGACCGGCTCCCCCGAGCCGCGCAGTCGCAGGACGACCACCAACGCCAAGCACGCCATCACAATCGCCTCAATCCAGCGACGTTGCCCTCGGTGAAAAGGGACCCGCGGCGTTACGTGGGAGAACGTCGGCGACGACGCGCGTCCCATTCGGGCTTCAACGGATCGACCGAACAAGTGCGACCTCCCGCCAAAAACGAGCAAGTTGCGGTTCAAGCTGCCGCCTGACTTCAATGGTCACACGCGTAGCTAAGTAGTCGACAAAAACGGATCGTCCCTGCGCATCACCCGAAACCACCAACTGAGTCGTCGATCGGGGTGCACGGGGCAATGCCGGGCTGCCGCGGAATCCAAAAGTGGGGACTTCGGCCAGATCGGTTAGCATTCGCCTCCGACCGCGGGTGCCGGGCGCGTAGACCCGCGGCTCACAGTGATCTCCGCCGCGAAGAATCGTGAGACGCGCCGGTAAATGGCGAGCGTGCAAATGCGCGAGCAGACTCGCCGCAACCCGAACCCGCTGTGCCATCGCCTCGCGAGCGACATCAGTCGACTCTTCCGCCGACACGTCCATGCAGCATTCGTCGGTCGCCGTGTTTGGGCTCGTATCGAGGACAATGTCGAGCCGTTGCTGCTCGGGGCCACCTCGCTCACAAACGGTTAATCGCCCGGTTCTCGCGGTGTGAATCCAGTGGACGTGCCGGAGTCGATCCCCTCCCCGAAAGTCGCGCACGCCCAGTGGCTCACCGGCCTGGCCGGCGCGAAGCCCGTCGCCGCTTTCGCAAATTCGGCCTTCCCACTGCGGTGGCTCGTCGTGGATCGGCACGACACGAGGGAAGACGACCAACGGAAATCGTTCACGGACCGGCTTCCGGGCCGTCCAAATCCCAAAGGGAAACGAGCAGGCGAGCATGGGGGACTCGATCGGATATCGGCCGCGAAGCCGCGGGGTGACGGCGAACCGGTAATCGGCCTCACAGAGCGGAGCGACCGAAGCGAGAGCGATCGTCGGTGTCGCATCGCTGCCTGCATGGTCGAGGTACCCCTCCACGGCCAAGCCCCAAAGCGGTATCGGCCAACGGTTTTGCACCGAAAATACCAGATCGCAGGTCTGGCCCTCGTGAATCTCGGAGATCGCGGGACGCAAGCGGCAGCCCGCCGCGCGGACGGCAAACCACGGCCAAGCCATCCCGACGACAATGATCGCGCCGATCGCCGCGGCCAGGGTCCAGCCCACTGGGCTCACGTGCATCCCAATCAGGACGCTAATCGCCAACGCCATCACGAACCAACCGATCGGCTCCTTCAGCCAGTAGACGTACCGATTGGCCCACGGGCAGAAGTCCGCAGCGAGCACGCTCACCACTCGGTCCTTTACCGCCCCATGCGCAGCACCCCGCGCCTCGCGAGGCTGAGGATACTCAGCGACCGATGCCATGAATCACCCCATGCTTTTGACGCCAGAAATACGTCACACCGCGTGATTCACCACCTGGCTCAAGCCATCGTCGGTGATCAACGCGTGTCACGCCCCAAATCGATCTCGGGCGTGCGAGGCGGGGGCCCACGTAGCAGGAGGTCCGAATCAAATAGTGATCTGGCGAGAAGCGGTTCTGGCCACGTGGGCGAGAGCGTGACTGGCAACCGAAGCGTCACGATCAACGGGTCGGTCGCGATCGCTTCACGAGCGAACGTGGCGCTCCATTGACAGAGACTGCAATGATCTGAGTCGTGAGGGTTCGGCTCGGATTCGGATTCAGGGTGCGTCGATGTAGCTGATGGACAGGAGGCCTCGCAGGAATCGTCACGGCAATGTTTCGAGAACGGGGAAACGACCGAGCGATTCTCGACACCGCTGGTCGGCTCACACCGCCCAGAGGCACACTGGCCTGAAATGCAGGACCCAAGGCCAGGAGAACTCATCGCACCCGGCAACCCCACCGCGACAGTCGACTGCAAGCAGGGTCCACAACGTGCCGCGCAAAGTCCCGCGGCGTGACGGCGCGCGGCAGCATCGCTTGCCATCAGCAAGCCGATCAGCAGGATCGGAACGAATCGTCGAGAGCGAATGACCGTCAACGCGAGCCTAACGAGATCGGAGAAAACACTGAGTGCAGGTGCAATTGATTCTCATCGATACGCATTCAAGCGTCAAGAAGTTTTTGAGAAAGCCGACGGAAGTTTGAAAAGGGAACCGTTCGTCCGGTGGTCTGTTCGCCCATCCACGCCGCCAGGCACGGAAAAAAATAGGGAATTTTTTTTCGGGGACATGAGGTCACCGGCCGACCAATGAGTCGCCCACGATCTCTGGCCGAGAGAGGCCTGCTTTTGCGCCGATGGCGGGGAGTTTCCGTTTTCGCTGCCCCGTGGGGCGGAGGCGCGGACCTTCGTCCTCAGCCACATGGTCCGCTCCCACGCGTCTTGAGGTTCGACGACCGTTAGCACGCCATTCGGGTAGAGGGCATCGAGGAGTTGTCGGCGGCATGCGTGGGTTGACGATCGAAAATCCTGAGTCAATGGTGCGGCTGTCCGACGCATCACCGTCGGCAGCAACTCACGTCTCTCGGGCAGAAGAGGAATTCATCCATGATTCGCGCCGCTACATCAATTTTGACCACACTCATCCTGGTCTGCTCGGTTGGCTTGCCGCAGGCGTGCGGGGACGCTCCCGCGGTGGCGGGAACGTTGCCGTCGATACCGAGGGGTTTGAGTGACTTCGAGTTCATCGATCAACGTGGCAATGTCGACCGCCCCATTCACGTTTGGGCGTATCGCCCCGAGCAGTTTGACGAAGAGTCCGCGATCCTGTTTGTGATGCACGGCACTCTCCGCAACGGCGAGACCTATCGAAAACCGTGGGTAAAATTGGCAGATCGGTGGGGTTGTTTGGTGCTGGTCCCCGAGTTCTCGAGCGAGCACTATCCGGGGTCAAACATGTACCACTTCGGGAACATGCGGGATCGGCGTGGGGAGCCGGTTGAACGTGAAAAGTGGACATTCTCGGCGGTTGAACACCTGTTCGATCATGTGGTGGAAGCGGTGGGGAGTCGACGCAAGGGTTATTGCATGTTCGGTCATTCCGCGGGCGGTCAGTTTGTCCACCGGTTGATGTTGATGCACGATCAGCCGCGAGCGGAGGCAGCGATCGCGGCGAACGCCGGAAGCTATACGATGCCCACACTGGATATCGAATTTGCCTACGGATTGGGCGGGATCGACGCTACGGATGAGGTGCTTCGCGCGGCTCTGTCGCGTCCGCTGATCATCTGTTTGGGTGAGGAGGACACGGATCCCAACGACTCGTACCTACCACGAGCACCGCAGGCGCAGGCCCAAGGCCCGCACCGATTGGCGCGGGGGGAAAAGTTTTTTGAAACCGCGAGTTGGGAGGCTGAGCGACTCGGCGTGGACCTCAAGTGGCGATTGGTCAAGGTGCCTGGCATCGGCCACGACAACGCCGGCATGGCCCCCGCGGCCGCGAAGGTGTTATTTGAGTAAACGGACGTCGACGGAGAATCCATGTGGACTCGGGTGCAGGGGGGAAACCGCCGCGTGATTTCCCTTCCGCTGCTCGCGGGTTGCGACCTTTTCACCCGTTCCGCATGCCTCCACTGCGGCATAGAATCGTGACCTCATTAGGCCGGCGGAGCAGTGCTCCGGCGAATGCCCCGTTTGCTGCGCCCCCCACTTTGACCAAAAATTCCCCGATGGCAACGTCCACCACCACTGACCGCATCTTCAACTTTTCCTCTGGCCCGGCGGTTTTGCCGCTGTCGGTCTTGCAGGAAGTCCAGGAAGAACTGCTCTGTTTGCCAGGGGCCGGTTGTTCGATTCTTGAAATGTCGCATCGTGACAAACAGTTCGTCGACATTTTGCATGAAGCCGAAGCCTCACTCAGGGGATTGCTCGGGATCGGGGACGACCACGCCGTTTTGTTCCTGCAGGGCGGAGCCCGGTTGCAGTTCTCGATGATCGCCGCCAATCTCCTTAAAGGGAGCGGCAGAACGGCGCAGTACCTGATCACCGGCTCATGGGGCAAGTACGCGATCGACGAGGCGACCAAAGAAGGGAATGTCGAAACGCTCTACGACGGCAAGTCGCACAACTACAGCCGCGTCGCCCAGCCGGGTGAGTATCAGGTGTCCCCGGACGCCGCCTATCTCTATTACTGCGCAAACGAAACGATCCAAGGCGTCCAGTTCCCGACCGAACCCGACTGCCCGTCCAGCGTTCCGTTGGTCTGCGATTCATCGAGCGACATCCTCTGCCGCCCGCTGGATGTGTCGAAGTATGGCATCCTTTACGCTTGCGCTCAAAAAAATGCGGGCCCCGCGGGCGTGACGCTGGTGATCATTCGCCGCGATTTGCTCGATCGAGCGCCGAAAAATCTCCCGGGCTACATGCTCTTCAAAAACCACGCCGAGAATGATTCGGAATGGAACACCCCACCGACGTTCTCGATCTACGTGCTCGGCAAGGTGGCCCGCTGGATCGCTTCGGAAGTCGGTGGACTCGAGGCGATGGAGGCTCATAACCGGAAGAAGGCGTCGTTGCTGTACGACGTGATTGACGCTCACGCGGGCTTCTACCAAGGCCACGCCGACCGGGGATCACGGTCGCTGATGAATGTCACCTTTCGCCTTCCCAGCGATGAATTGCAGGCCAGCTTTCTCAAGGGTGCGGCGGCGCGAGACCTCGGGAACCTCGCCGGGCATCGCAGCGTCGGTGGGATTCGTGCCAGCGTCTACAACGCCATGCCGATCGAAGGGGTCGCAACGCTCGCCGACTACATGACCGACTTCGTCGCCAAGAACGGCTGAGGCCGTTCGTCTCGAGACCGTGTCAAGTGATTGGCCCATTGCGTTTTCCGGCGCAGGCAACACCTCGCGGATCGCGGGCCGTTGTACCCCACTGAACCTCTTTACTTCTCAACTGGAATTCCATGCATCGCATCCTTGTTCTCGACACGATCGCCCAGGAAGGGCTCGACCTTCTCGATGCCGCCGAAGGGGTGGAATACGAAGTTCGCACGGGCCTAAAGGGTGACGACCTCCGTCGATCGCTCAACGAATTCGATGGCGCGATCCTTCGCAGCGGCGTGAAAATCACGCCCGAATCACTCGAGGGAAATACAAGACTTCGTGCGATCGTTCGCGCTGGAGTCGGAACCGACAACATCGACAAGGCCTCGGCGACACGGCGTGGGATCGTCGTCATGAACACGCCAGCGGGCAACACGATCAGCACGGCCGAGCACACGTTCGCGCTGATGCTTGCCCTCAGCCGAAACATCGCCGCGGCCAATCAGAGTTTGGTCGAAGGCCGTTGGGATCGAAAGCAGTACATGGGTACCCAGCTCGCCGGCAAGACGCTCGGCATTGTCGGGATGGGGCGAATCGGACGCGAGGTCGCCTCGCGCGCGTTGGCCTTTGCGATGCATGTGGTGGCGTACGACCCGTTCTTGACCGATGAACAGGCCGCGGCGCTCGGCGTTCGTCTATCGCCCACCGTCAATGAGATGCTGCCTGAACTCGACTACCTCACCGTTCACACTCCGTTGACGCCCGAGACCAAGGGACTGGTGAGCCACGATCAACTGGCACACGTCAAGCCGGGCCTGCGTTTGATCAACGCGGCCCGCGGTGGAATCTACGATTGCGATGCGATGGTCGAAGGCCTCAAGAGCGGCAAACTGGGCGGCGTCGCG
>JBGTCJ010000380.1:0-10296 GCA_041748895.1 Pirellulaceae bacterium | reverse complement strand
CCGACGACCCGCGGGGCTTGCGAGGCCTTCATACGGCACGCAAACGACTGCGGAGGCGATGATAACATCACGGTCATCGTAGCTCGCCCCGAATCCCAAGGCAGCGATGGCACCTCGTCCACCACCGATTTCACCATCGTCCTGGATGAAGCCAAGACTTACGAGACGATCGATTTGAACGAGACCCTACCGGATGAAACATCGCCGCCTTAACTCACCGCCCAACCCAGAATCGCCTTCTCCCCACCATCCGCCGCGAGGAAACGCCAATGTCCTTCCCCATCGTTCCACCACGTTCGGCTACCCGCCGGGTTGCCGATACGGATCGTCGTCGTTTCCTGATCGGGTCAACCGCTAGCGGTCTCGCGCTGCCGGCATGGGCCAACCGTGTCCACGCCATCGATACTCAACCGTCATCGGGAAGGCTGCGACTTGCGGGCATCGGTGTCGGTGGAAAGGGCGCGTCCGATCTCGCCGAGCTGAGCAGTCACGATCGCGTCGACGTGGTCGCCCTTTGCGACATCGACGCCGGGCGCCTCCATGCCGCCGCGGAAAAGCACCCAGGGGCACGCCGGTTCACCGATTTTCGCCAAATGTTCGATCAGGTCAGCGACGACATCGACGCGGTTCACGTATCGACACCCGATCACACTCATGCCCCAGCCGCCATGACCGCGATGAAACGGGGCAAGCACGTCTATTGCCAAAAGCCGCTCACGCACGACGTATTCGAAGCGCGCCAGCTCCGTCTTGCGGCCGCCGAGCAGAACGTTGTCACCCAGATGGGAACTCAGGTCCACTCTCACACCGCGTACCGAACCGCCGTCAAATTGGTTCGCAGCGGCGTGATCGGCAAGGTCCGCGAGGTCCACTCGTGGTGCGACAAGGCATGGGGTTACAACGGCCCGGCACCGATTGCATCACCCGTTCCCGAGGGCATCGCCTGGGACCTCTGGTTGGGCACGGCCCCCGAGCGACCCTACGCCGCGGGCCAGTATCACCCGTCGAATTGGCGTCGTTGGTACGACTTCGGCTGCGGCACGATGGGCGACATGTCGATTCACATCCTTGACCCGGTGTTCACAGCACTCGAATTGACTGCACCCTTGAGCGTCATTTCGAGCAGTTCCGAACCACCGGCTGAGTCGTATGGCTTGCAAAACCAGACTCGCTTCGTATTTCCACCCACGCCCCACACGACCCAAGACTTCGTTTTGACCTGGAGCGATGGGGGCTTGAAGCCCGATGTTTCCTCTTGGCCAAGCGTTGACGGCCAATCGCGGGGATCCGGAAAGGCCGACGGACTGCCGAAGCAAGGATCGATGTTCGTTGGCGAAAAAGGTTACGTCCTTCTGCCGCACATTGGCGGACCAATCCTTCTGCCGGCGGCAGATTTTGCGAATTTCGAGATCGAGGCGGTCGAAGGCGCCAGCCACTACCATCGATTTGTCGACGCCTGCCTGGGCGGCGAGCCGACGACGGCCCACTTCGGCTATGCCGGTCCGCTCACCGAAGCGGTGCTTTTGGGGGTGATCGCCAACCGATTCCCAGGGAACTCGCTCGCTTGGAACGCCGACGAATTGACGATCCCCAATCATGCGGCTGCCGCGGCGCTGCTTCGCCGCCCTTACCGCGCGGGATTTGAAGTCGAAGGACTCTAAAGTCTCGAGGCCGCTGGACGTCGGGGCGCTCTTTTCGTTTTTTCGCGCCCCGCTGCGTCCGCTCCGGTGCCTGCCCATGACGTGCCGCTGCACGGTCATTTTCCACAGCGGAGTGCAGAAACCGAGCTATCCTTTTGGATCGGGCTCCCCGCAGGGAGGGCCGATCCGCCATTGTCCCCTCGCCCCCGGTCCGCCAGTGTCCGATGCGATTCAATCCGCGCTGAACGCTCTTTTCGTCGGTCCGTTGTGGCCGGCGTCGGTGCTGCTTTTGTTGGTCGCGTGCTACTTGACCCTCTCGTTGGTTGGCGCCGCCAGCTTCGATGGTCCTGATCTGGACGTCGATTCACATGGTTGGCAGGGGATCGGCGCCTCGTCGCTGCGTTGGTTCCATCTCGGTGAAATCCCACTCGTGATTTGGCTTGGACTTTTTGCGATTTTTCAGTGGCTGATCGCATTTTCCCTGTGGACGTTTTTCGAATCGGCCCGGTACGAGCCGACGTTAAAGGTCTCGTCTCTGCTGGCGATCCGCAATGCGGTGATCGCGTCCATCGTCACGAGGATCGCTACATCGCCACTGGTTCCTTATTTCCGCCCCGCCGAGTCGTTCGGTGAGGAGACGCTGCTCGGCGAGACGTGCGTCGTCTGCTCGGGCGAGGCGACCGAAACGTTCGGCCAGGCCAAGGTATCGACCGGTGGCGCGCCGCTCCTGCTGAATGTTCGCACCGACGGCTCTCACCTGGTCAAGGGCGACCATGCCCGCATCGTCGCGTTGGATCGCGAGCGAAGAATCTACACCATTACGCGAGACTCCCTGGAGACCTAGGCATGATCCTTCTCATCCCGCTGGCGCAACTCAGCGCGCCGACCCAATTCGGCCTTTTTGCAGTCGCCCTTTTGTTGGTGCTGCTGGTCCTTGTCGCGCTCTACATCAGCAAGTTCTATGTCAAGGTGGGTCCGGACGAGGCCATCGTGAAGTCGGGGCTGGGCGGCCTGAAAGTGGCAACCGATGGTGGCCTACTGGTCGTCCCACTGGTTCAGCACATCGAGTTCATGGATCTCACGCTGAAGAGTTTTGAGATCGCGCGACAGGGCGCCGAGGGTTTGATTTGTCACGACAACATCCGCGCCGACATCAAAGTGGCTTTCTTCATCCGGGTCGACAAAACGGAGGAAGAGATCAAAGAAGTGGCACAGTCCATCGGCGCCAAGCGGGCTGCCGAGATCGACACGCTCCGCGAGCTATTTGACGCCAAGTTCAGTGAGGCGCTGAAGACCGTCGGCAAGCAGTTCGACTTCGTCGATCTCTACGACAAGCGGGACAAGTTCAAAGACGAAATCCTCAAGGTGATCGGGACCGATTTGAACGGCTACCGACTCGACGATGCCGCGATCGACTACCTCGAACAGACACCGCTCGAGTTGCTCAATCCGAACAACATCCTCGACGCCGAGGGGATCAAGAAAATCACCGAATTGACGTCGCAGGAGAAAGTCAAGGAGAACCAGTTTACCCGCGACAAGGAAAAGACACTCAAGAAACAAGACGTCGAGGCAGAGGAAACGATCCTCGAACTCGAACGCCAACGCGTCGAGGCTGTCGAGAAGCAGCGCCGCGAAATCGCCGAAATCCAGGCCCGCGAGCAGGCGTCGGCCGATAAGGTTCGCGAACAACAACGATTGGAGGCCGAGCGGGCACGAATTCAGACTGAGGAGGAACTCGGCATCGCGGAGGAGAACAAACAGCGTCAAGTCCTGGTCGCGCAGCGCAACAAAGAAAAGACTGATGGCGTCGAGCTCGAAAGGGTCCAGCGAGATCGAGAACTCGAAGCGACCGAGCGTCTGCGGGTGGTTGGCGTTGCCAATGTCGAGAAGGAAAAGGCGATCGAAATTGAGCAGCGGAACATCCAGGAGGTGATCCGCGAGCGAGTGGCGGTCGAACGCGCCGTGGTCGAGGAAAAGGAACGGATCAAAGACACCGAAGAGAAGGCCGGCGCGGAACGCCAAAAGTCGGTTCAGATCACTGCCGCGCAGATGCGAGCCGAAGAAGAGTTGATCCGCCAAACCAAAGCGGCCCAAGCCGAGAAGGAGGCTGCGGTTCTGCTGGCGGACAAGCTTCGGATCACCGCCGAAGCCAAGAGGGATGCCGCCGAGAAAGAGACGGCCGCGATCAAGATGCTGGCCGAAGCCGAATCGGCCAAGCAGGCCGCGATGGGGCTGGCCGAGGCACGGGTTCAGGAAGCCAAGGCAACAGCGCTCGAGAAGGAGGGGCTTGCCGAAGCGACGGTGCTTGAGAAAACCGCGATCGCCGAGGCCAAGGGGATCGAGGCCAAGGCCGTCGCCAACCAGAAGCAAGGCATGGCCGAGGCCGCCGTCTCGCTCGAGAAATATCACAGCGAGGCGACCGGAATCACCGAGAAGGCCGAAGCGATGAAGCAGCTCGACAGCGTCGGCAAAGAACACGAGGAATTCAAGCTTCGGCTCGAAAAGGAACAGACCGTCGAGATCGCCGCGATTGAGGCTCAGAAGGGAATTGCCGAAAGTCAGGCGGGTGTCGTGGGCGAAGCCTTGCGGGCGGCTCGGATCGACATTGTTGGCGGAGATGGCCAGTTCTTCGAACAGATCACCTCGGCGGTCAAGGGCGGCAAGGCGATCGACCGTTTCGTCTACAACAGCCGAGTCGCGACGGACATCAAGGACACCTTCTTTAACGGGAACCCCGAATACTTCCGCGACAAATTGCTCGAAATGGTCCGCCAGTTCAACCTCAGCACTGACGACATCAAGGATCTATCGATCGCCGCGCTGATTGCCAAACTGATGGGGCTCACCAAAGCCGAAGATGTCCGTGGGCAATTAACCAGCCTGCTCGCCATGGCATCCTCGGCGGGTGTCGCGGACAACAAAGTCAAACAGCTGGGTTTCGGTCCCGCCGTGCAGGCCGCCAACGGTAAAGGCTGATGTCGACGCAACCCGACCTCTCCGGTGGCACCTACGAAATCCTTCGCAACCGTCTTCGTGAGGGGGCGACCGAACTTCGCGAGCGCCTCGCGGCGCTCAACGTTGACCGTGCCGAAGTTTTCGGCAACATCGAAACCAAACTGCTCGCGACCGAGCGGTTGACGACCGAGCACAACTGTGTGCCGCGTGACCTGGTCGCGATCGGCGATCGCTTCCTGTTCGGATACAACGTCCAGTTCGGCCTCAAAACCGAGACGCATCTGGCCGATGTGTTCTCACTTTACCGACTCGATGGACTTCAATTTCACGCTCTGTCGCTTGACCCCTTGTTGGTCGACTCACGTTTTCAGAGCGACTTTGCGGACCTTTATCGCTTTTACAAGAACACGGCGTTCGCCAGGTTCTTTGCCAACGGACCCTTTCTCTACATGGTGTTTCAGGTCGGCAGGACGCCCGCGGACATCAAGGCGTTCAAGTGGCGACAGGTGGGCGAGGCATTTCAGTACATCGACAACCGTAGCGAGCACGAGGTCACAACTCCGCCGCAACACGAGTTCCAATGGAAGCGGACGACGCGTGATCAACATCACTATGGCAAGCATCCCCATATCTCGATCGAGGATCGTGTCTTCGTTGAGACCGTCGGCGGCGACCTCACCATCAAGGTCGAAAACAACACGGAAACAGGCGAGGGGATCTATGCCGAGCCGGTCGACCACGCCGACCAGACACTCGATGACGCTGACATCCAGTACGCGATCCTCGGCAATCTGATTCTGCTCAGGATCCGCCCCTACCAGGAGACGCTGACCCGCTACCTCGTCTTCAACGCCAAGCTCAGCACCGTGATCCGGCTCGACGAGATCCAGCACGCGTGCGTGATGCTGCCGGACGACCAGGGGATCATTTTCCCGGGCGGATACTATCTCCAAACCGGCCAGTACAAACGGTTCGACCACGGACATTCCGGGATGCTGTACGAGCGAACGCTACCGGCATCCAATGGCGAGGACTTTCTCTACCTCTTCTACGACCGCACCAGTGGGACCCACATCCAACTGCGCTACAACCTGATTCGGCAAAACGTCGAGACGCCTTTGGTGACCAGCGGTCAAACCTTCTTCAACAACGGAGAAATGGTTTGTTTCAAGGCTCACGAGGAACCACAGAAGCATCACGCGGTCCAGGTTTGGCAAACTCCGTTTACCGGCCCCGACTACGTCGTCGAGAGTGACCCCGATTCGTTGCTATTCAAGATCGGCAACAAGGATCTTGTCCGTGGAATGGCCGAGTGCTCTGAAATCCTGCAGTTGATCGAAAAAGACGACAACTACGACGGACTGTACGTCGATTTGGTCAAGCGCAGTGGCGACGTGCTCGACAGTTATTTCTGGATCGATCAATCCGAAACGCACAACTTGGCCGAACCGCTGCGATCGATCCGTGACGCGGCGTCGGCGGCCGTCGAGGAATTCGACAAGGTCGTTCGTCTCCGCCGCGACACGCAATCGCGAACGGTGGCAATCCAAGAATCGATCGAGTCGCTGGTCAAGGAAATCGAAAGGTCACGTTTCGAGGATATCGATGCGTTCGTCTCCGCCTTGGCACGATTGAGGGAGCAACGCGGACACGCGATCGGGTTGCGGCAGCTGCGATACGTCGATTTGGAGATCGTCGACTCGCTCGAGCAGGCGACCGTCGAGTGGGCCGAGCGGCTAAGCCGTCGGTGTGTCGATTTTTTGATCACCCCCGGATCGCTCGACCCCTACCGCCATCGGGTCGAACAGGCCGCCGTGGCCGTGGCGGAGCTCGAGCGAGTCACGGAGGCGAAAGAACTCAGGGCATCGATCGATGCGGCCGCCGGTCAACTCGAGATGTTGATTGAAACAGTTAGCAATTTGCAGATCGACGACGCCACCAAGCGGACCGAAATCATCGATTCGATCAGCGACGTTTTCGCATCGCTCAACCGAGTCCGCAGCTCCCTTCAGGCGCGAAGCAAAGAGTTGATGAGCGCCGAGGGGCGAGCCGAGTTTGCGTCGCAGCTCAAACTCTTGCAACAGACCGTTAGCGGCTATCTCGACGTCTGTGACACGCCCGAGAAGTGTGATGGTTACCTGACGAGACTGATGATCCAGCTCGAGGAACTCGAGGGTAGGTTCGCAGAGTTCGAGGAGTTCATCACCGAATTGTCGCTTAGGCGAGAGGAGATTTACAACGCGTTCGAGTCGCGGAAGGTTCAATTGGTCGAGGCGCGGAATCGGCGAGCCGAAACGCTCGCCTCATCCGCAAACCGGATTCTGCAAGGGATTCAGAACAAGGCCGCGTCGATGGCATCGGTCGACGAAATCCTCGCCTACTTCGCCGCGGACTTGATGGTCGAAAAGGTTCGCGGGATCGTCGAACAGCTTCGAGCACTCGATGACTCCGTCCGCGTCGAAGAGATTCAAAGTCGCCTCAAAACGATCCGCGAGGATGTGGTGAGGCAGCTGAAGGACCGGCAGGAGCTGTTTGAGGACGGAGGCGAGACGATCCGATTGGGGCGACATCGCTTCGCGGTCAATCGACAACCGCTGGATCTAACGACGGTGATTCGCGACGATCGGCTTTGCCTGCACTTAACGGGGACCCAGTACTTCGAACCGCTTGAGGATCCCGATCTGCTCGCGGCACGCGACCTTTGGAACCAGGAGTTGATCAGCGAGAATTCGGATGTGTACCGAGCCGAGTTCCTCGCGAGCGAATTGTTCGCCCGCTCCGACCGCGGTGAAAACCCTGGGCTGGCATGGGTCCAGCAACAGATGGCCGGACGATTTTCCGAGGGTTACGCCAAAGGCGTTCACGACCACGACGCCACCGCGATCCTGGACGCGCTGCTCAAGCTCGACCGGCAAATCGGACTGCTGCGACACCGCGGTAGTGTCCGCGTCGCGGCCACGATTTGGTGGCACAGGATGCTCACAAAATCGAATCGAACGGCGCTCGTCCAGTGGATCGGCGGTTTCGCCTCCCTGGCCAAAGCATTCCCAGGCGCACGACCGGCGAGCGAGTTTCGCCACCGAATCGCGTCGCTGGTGTCGGTCCAGGACGGGATCGAGCAAGAATGGCTTGCACGATTCCCCGACGTGACCGCCGCGGAAATTGCTGCCTACCTGTTTGATCTGTTGGTCGACGACCCGAGCGTCCCGGTGGTCAGCCAGAGGGCTGTCCGGCTCCACCAAACATTCTGTGCCGCGATGACCGAGGCGGACCGCAAGGTTTGGTTGACCGACGTGCTCAAATCGAATGACTCACGGACCATCGAAGCGTTCGTGCTCGCGAGAAACTGGGCTGACGCATTCATCGATCAAGCCGTAACCGAGGACAACGAGATCGATCCGTTGTCGCGGTATCGCGACGAGCTCGCGATGCTGATCTGGAAAGGCGGCCCGGTCGACTTGCGACAGACCGACGCCGTTGTGGTCGCTCGCCTCGAGGACCTCGCCGGCGCGCACCCGCGTATCAACGCCCGCAAAATGTCGGTCCATTACCACGAGTTCTTTGAACGGCTCGCCGCCTATCGCCGCGATGTCGTCCCGAGGTTTGTCCGGCTGCACCAAACCAAGCATCGGCTACTTGAACAGGCTCGCCAGGAAATGCGGCTCGGCGAATTCCGTCCGCAAGTATTGACCAGCTTTGTTCGAAACCGATTGCTCGACGAGGTCTACCTTCCACTGATCGGTGACAACCTGGCGAAGCAGATGGGAACCGTGGGCGAAGGCAAGCGCACCGACCGAATGGGATTGCTGCTGCTGATCAGCCCCCCTGGATACGGCAAGACGACACTGATGGAATACGTCGCCAATCGGCTCGGACTGGTGTTCATGAAGATCAATGGCCCCGCGATCGGGCACGGCGTGACATCGCTCGATCCGGATGAGGCGCCCAACGCGGCCGCGCGCGAGGAGATCGAGCGGCTCAACCTGGCGCTCGAGATGGGCGACAACTTGATGCTCTACCTCGACGACATTCAGCACACTCACACCGAGCTTTTGCAGAAGTTCATCTCGCTGTGTGACGCCACGCGAAAGATTGAAGGGGTGCGCAACGGAAAGACGCGGACTTTCGATCTTCGTGGCCGAAGGGTCGCCGTCGTGATGGCCGGAAACCCCTACACCGAGAGCGGCGATCGCTTTCAGATCCCCGACATGCTGTCCAATCGCGCCGATGTCTACAACCTCGGCGAGATCATCGGCGACAGCGTCGACGCGTTCGAAATGAGCTACCTCGAAAATTGCTTGACGAGCAACGAAACGCTCGCGCCCTTGGCCGCCGGCAGCCCCGAAGATGCTCGCGCGATGATTCGCGCGGCCGAGCGGGATTCGCTCGAAGGCCTTGAATTGACCGGCAACCACTCGGGCGATGCCCTCAAAGCGATGTTCGAGGTCTTGCGGAAATTGATGCGGGTTCGCGACGTGGTGCTCAAGGTCAACCGCGCCTACATCCGCTCGGCGGCACAAGCCGATGCCTATCGCACCGAGCCGCCGTTCAAGCTGCAGGGCAGCTACCGCAACATGAACCGGATGGCCGAGAAAGTGGTGGCGGTGATGAACGCTTCCGAGCTGGCGACGGTCATTCATAGCAACTACGAGCAGGACGCGCAGACGCTGACGACGGACAACGAGGCGAACATGCTCAAGTTCAAGGAGTTGATCGGCACCCTCTCGGCTGAGGAAAAGGAGCGTTGGGATGCGATCAAGTACGCGTTTGTCGAAAGCGTTCGGATGGCGGGAATCAGCGGCGAAGATCAGGTCGGCCAAGTACTTCGACAGCTGGCGTCGATGCGGGATGGCCTCGAATCGATCCGTCAGGTGATCGCCCGAGCGATCGCTCTGCAGGGCGACGGCAGCGACACGCGGATGGACGATCGCTTTGGTGAGCTGAGACAGAGCGTGGTCGGTGCAAGCGATCGAATCGCGATCGTGATCGAATCGACGGCCAAGCAATTGGAGACGATCAGCAAGCAACAGGCACTCGCGGTCCCCGACCAGAAGGTGCTCGTGCAACATTCCGTCCCACGAGTGATGCTCGATCTGATCCGTGGACAGTTCCACCTGATGCAACAGTGGCTCGGTCCGCTGCTCGAGGGATCGAACCTTCAAGGCCGCGAATTGCAACAACTGCGCGAGCGGCTCGACGAAATGCTGACGAGCTACGCGGCCCTGCAGGACCAACTCGAAAAGAACAGCACATGAGTCTCCGATCAGCCTATCGAAGCACACCGCCGGGTTGCGGATTCGATGGTGATCCGTTGAGCTCGGCAAGACGGGTTCGCGCGGGCTCGGCATGAGGCGTGTCGGCGAACCGCGTGAGCAGTGCCGTGTAGCACGTCGCCGCCTCGCGATGCCGCGACAACCGCTCGAACGCCTTGCCAGCCTGAAGCAACGCGGCCGCCGACCACTGGCCATCGACGTCCAACACCTCGACCCGGCGGTAGGCGTCGATCGCCTCAGCGAAACGCTGTTGCATGAAAAACGTTTCGCCAATCAACCACTGGGCACGTGGACGAAGCGTCGGATCGGCCTCGCCCGACCGCACGATCTCCGAGAGCGCGTCGCGAGCTTCGTCGAACCGCGAACGACGGATCGACCACTGGGCGTCGAGCATTCGCACCAACGCGGCGGCGAGCCGATCCTCG
>JBGTCJ010000379.1:0-9784 GCA_041748895.1 Pirellulaceae bacterium | reverse complement strand
GGTGATGTGGACAAAACCTTGAGGATCGACATGAGCGATATCGCCCGTGACGTACCAGCCGTCATGAACCACTTGGCCGGTCAATGCTTCCTGTCCGAGGTACCCCTGCATCACGTTGGGGCCCTTGATCAGCAGCATGCCATCCTCGTCGGCGGTGAGTTCGATCGATTCGTCATCGGGGGACACAATGCGAGCTGCAACGCCCGGTAGGGGCCTGCCGACCGAGCCCTCCACCCGATCGAGCTGGTATCTGTTGGCCGATCGCGAGGGGGGAATGTTGACCGAAACGAGTGGGCTCAATTCGGTGGCGCCGTAGCCTTCCACGGGTCGAACGCCAAATCGTTTTTCGAAAGCATCGAACAAGTCAGCCGGCATTTTTTCCGCCCCGACCACCACGACGTCGAGCTTACCAAACTGCTCGGGTTCGATCCGGCGAAGGTAGCCGCGGAGGAAAGTCGGGGTCCCAAGAAGCACCGTCGCACCGTACTTTTCCGCAAGCTTCCCGACGGTTCGTGCATCGAGCGGATTGAAGTGGTAGACGCCGGTCGGTCCGAGCGTCAAAACTCCCCACAGAGTGACGCTGTAGCCAAAGGAATGGAAAAACGGCAAAACGCCGAGCACAACATCCTCCCGGGTCAATCGGATCGCGCGACGGATCGCCTCGACGTTGTGGCTGATGTTCGCATGGCTGAGCATCACGCCCTTGGGTGTCCCGGTCGAACCGCTCGTGAAAATGATCGTTAGCAGGTCATCGCCGCTGACCTCGTGGAGTCCGAGCCAGCGTTCGAGCCATACGCTGGGCAGCACAACGCCCTGGAAGAACGCGACCAGCTTGTCCACTCGGGTAACTCGGTCCTTGTAGTCCTCCAGCGCGATCACGTTCGCGTTCAAGTCAAGTTCGACCTTCTCCAGAAACCGAGCACTGGAAATCACCGTCCGAATTCCGGCTTGAGCTATGCATTCATTGAGAACGGCCGAGGACACGGTGTAGTTGAGATTGACCGTGACACGTCGGTCGAGCGCCATCATCACGTTGGTCACGACGCCCGCGACGCTCGGGGGGAGCAGGAGGCCGACGTTTTGTTCGTCGCGCTGCAACACTTCGCGACGCAACATCCGTCGCAGAGCGAGCGATCGCATGAGGAGGTTCCGGCCATTGAGTTCAACACCGCTGCTGTCGACCGCCTTGATCCGGCCCGCGTCGCGTTTCCAAACACGAATCACCCGGCGGGAAAGAATGGGGAACTGATCACGGTTGTCGATGGTCGCCTGGGCACTGAGTTTTTGGACCACCTGACGCAGTGAATCCAGAGGCGTGTCGGACGGCAGAGGGTCGGCGATGTACAGCGTCAATTTTCGGCGTAGCGGCCAAGGCCATTTCCAAAAGAAACAGCCATCGGAGAAACTGAAGACGCTGCCCCACATCCCCTCCAGGTAGACGGGAACGACCTTGGCGTCGGTGCCTTTGACGATCTTGCTGAGGCCTGGCTTGAACGCCTGCACCTGTCCGGTCCGGGTTATCGTCCCTTCTGGAAAGATGCCAACCACTTCGCCCTGCTCGAGTGAGTGGCGAGCCGTCCGCAGCGCCCCGGCAATCGCTTTGGGGCCTGATCCCATCATGATCGTGTCAAAGGCTGCCGCGATCCATCGAAACGCACCGCCGGAAAAGTTGCCCGAGTCGACCACAAATCGAACGTTCCGCGGCAACATCCAGAGGATCAAAATCCCATCGATCCAGGAAACATGATTGCTGATCACGACCACGCCGCCCGTGCGTGGAAAGGCGTCCAAGCCCACGACTCGCTTTTGGTACAACACGGTCAGCAGCGGTCTGAACACGATCCGAACTAACTTTCGCGGGTTCCACACCGCCAGCAGCACGACCACGAAAACAGCCGCGATGGCAAGGATCAGAAGCAGAAAAGGTAGCGAAGGCATGAACTCAACTCGCTTGCTGACTAGAAACTACGACTCGTCGAAAACTCGCTGTACTCATCGAACTCGCTGTGACGATCCGGTGCACGGTCGAGGAATCGCGTGTAGTCCGCTTCCCAGGTCAACGGCACTTCACCCACCGGTCCATTCCGCTGCTTGGCAATGATCACCTCAGCCTGCCCCGCGAAGGTGGCCCGTTCATCGCCGCGATGATAGTACTCCTCACGGTGCACGAACATCACCACGTCGGCGTCCTGCTCGATAGCTCCCGACTCACGAAGGTGACTCAGTCGGGGGCGATGATCCTTGCTGTCCTCGGCTTGGCGATTGAGCTGAGACAGGCAGAGCACGGGGACTTGCATTTCTCTCGCTAGCCCCTTGAGTCGTCGCGCGATCTTGGCGACTTGCTCCTGCCGCGGGTCCCGAGAGTTATCGGGTTCAATCAGTTGCAAGTAATCGACCACGATCAGGTTCAGGCCACCGCTACGTCGCTTGATTCGACGAGCCGCGGCGGCGATCTCGCTCACCGTTCGACTGGGCGAATCGTCGACGAACAGGGGCGACTGGCTGATCTCGTTCGCCTTCTGGACCAATCGATTGCGATCGTCGGCGCTAATTGTGCCGTTGCGAAGTCGATGGCCGTTGACCCGCGCGAGCGAGCAAAGCATGCGATCGGCCAATTCGATCCCTGACATTTCGAGGCTCACGAAAAGCGTCGGCTGCTGGTTTTGCAGCGCCACGTTCTCGCTGATGTTCATCGCCAAGGCGGTTTTGCCCATCGAAGGGCGTGCGGCCAGGATCACCAATTCCCCGTTGTGCAGCCCACCGGTCATCGTGTCAAAGTCGGTGAACCCGGTTTCGCAACCGCCATCGACGTGGGTTCCCGCGATCCTCGCTTCCATCCGATCCATCGCCTGATGAAGGATGTCGCTGATGCTAGAAGCCTGCTGCGAGGAGCGGCCATCCATGATCGCGAATACTTTCTGCTCCGCCTGCGCGACCAACTCTCGCGATTCGAGCGTCTGGTCGTAGGCATCGTGCAGTATTTCCGTGCTCGCCTGGATCAACTTGCGGTAGGTCGCCTTCTCGTTGACCAATTGGGCGTAATAGGTGGCGTGGGCGGCGTTGGGAACCGCGATGCTCAGTTTCGCGAGGTAGGCCGTTCCGCCGACTTTCTCGAAGTCACCCGCTGTCCGCAATCGCGAAATTAGGAGCGTCGCATCGATCTTGGAGCCGGAATCGTGCATCTCCCGCAGGTGGTGGTAGAGCACGCGGTTGGCGTCGTCATAAAAGTCATCCGCGCGAAGCAGCGAGGCGAGATCGTCGCTGACTTCAGGAAGCAAGAGGATGCTCCCCAAAACGCCCATCTCCGCCTCGAGATCAAACGGCGGCTGCCGCTGCAGCGCCTCGCTCGCGGATGACTTCTTTCGCCGTCGTCGCTTTGCGAAACCTTCGTCGTGTTCCATCTTCGCCCTCCGTGTCCTCGTTCCGAGATGATCGTTGCCCACTTATACCGACCTCGACGCCGCTTGAGTACACCATAGGCGATGGGTTGGGCACATGATCCGTGGGCCCGGGGCGAGTACAATGATCGAGGACTATCCGCAAAAGGCTCATTTTGCGTAGCCGGGCATTCTTGCCCCTCACCCATTCGTACCCTCCTCCATGCTTGCTCATGAAACGCGAAAAACCGCTGCTGCCAGTTCCGATAACCTCCCACGCGATTTGCCGTTGGATCGTTCTGCCTTGCCTCCTGGTCGTTGCGACGATGAGCTCGGGAAAAGGAGCGAAAAGCGAAGAATCGGTGATCCTGCAACCGGGCCCGTACGAACACGGCCCAGACTCCAGTCCCGTCGAGGGTGTCCCGCAAGGCGAGGTTCGGCAGTACACGTTCACCGACAGCCAGGTTTTTCCGGGCACGTCGAGACACTACTCGGTTTACATCCCCGCTCAGTACGACGCGAAGCAACCTGCGGCGCTGATGGTCTTTCAAGATGGCCACGCGTACGAAGGTGCTCGAGGCGATTTTCGTGTGCCAGTCGTGTTCGACAATTTGATCCATCGTGGCGAGATGCCCGTCACCATCGCGGTGATGATCGACCCGGGATACACCGGGGAACTTCCGGACAAACGGGGATGGCAGCCGCGGCCGCAAAATCGAAGTGTCGAGTACGACACGGTCTCGGATGACTACGCCACATTCCTGCTAACCGAACTCCTGCCGGTCGTGGAATCCGAATTCAAGATCACCGCCAACCCCGAATTGCGGGCCATTGGCGGAATGAGTTCGGGCGGGATTTGCGCGTTCACCGTCGCTTGGAATCGACCGGACCAGTTTCGTAAGGTGATGAGCCAAATCGGCAGTTTCGTCGACATTCGCGGCGGCCATGTCTACCCAGCGATGGTTCGCAAAGAAACGCCCAAGCCGCTGCGGGTATTCTTGCAGGATGGCTCGAAGGATCTCGACAATCGGTTTGGCAACTGGCCCTTGGCGAATCAGCAAATGGCCAATTCGCTCGCTTTCCAAAAATATGACTACCGTTTCGTGTATGGAGATGGGGAACACAACGGTCGACATGGTGGTGTGATTTTTCCCGATGCCCTGCGTTGGTTGTGGCGCGGTTGGCAGGAACACGATTTGTCGTCAAACCCATGAAGAAGGATGTGCCCGCCGATCCGCGTGACGTCAGCTTCGCCGTTCCTTTTGTTCATCGACTTCGGTTTACCGAAGACCTGGCGGGTCCGGACTTTGGCGAACTACTCGCGTTACTGGAGCCGTCTGCGTCGGCCCCGCCCCGCGTGCTCCTGTGGGCTGACGAAGAAGTTGCCGAGGCTTCGAACCGAGTCACCGCGATCGGAAATCAGTTGAGGGAGTCGCGCCGCATTGAATTGGCGGATGAGCCGAGACGTATCGCCGGCGGTGAGACGGTTAAGAATTCCCGCGCGATTGTCGACGCGATGCTCGAGCAGATTCATGACGCCGGACTCGACCGTCGAAGCTACATCGTCGTGATCGGCGGCGGCGCGGTGCTCGACGCTGCCGGATACGCCGCAGCGATCGCGCACCGCGGGATTCGGCTCGTTCGAGTTCCGACGACCACCTTGGCGCAGGCGGACTCGGGTGTTGGCGTAAAAAACGCCATCAATGCATTCGGCAAAAAGAATTGGGTCGGTACGTTTGCGGTCCCGTGGGGCGTGATCAATGATTTTGGATTCTTGACGACGCTTCCCGATCGCGAGTTTGCCTGTGGCTTTAGCGAAGCGGTCAAAGTGTCGCTCATTCAGGACGCTGACGAGTTTCGCTACCTTTGCGATCACGCCGGCTCGATTGCCAAACGGGATCCGGCGATAACCCGCCGCGTCATTCGCCAATCCTGCTTGACGCACTTGAGGCATATCACGCGGGGCGGGGATCCGTTCGAAATGCTCGAAGCGCGGCCGCTCGATTTTGGCCATTGGTCGGCGCACCGTATGGAGACACTCTCCGGATACACGCTTCGACATGGCGAAGCCGTCTCGATCGGTGTCGCGTTGGATTGCCTCTACTCGTCACTCGTGCACGGGATGCCTCGGATCGAGGCGAGACGTGTGTGCGAGTGCCTCAGCGGGCTCGGTTTGCCGCTTTGGGACGACACGCTCGCCGAGCCCGACAAAGTGCTGGCGGGGCTCGAGGAGTTTCGTCAACACCTTGGGGGGCGATTGACGATCACCATGCTTCGCGGCGTCGGTGACGCGATCGACGTTCACGAGATCGAAGCGGGGTTGATGATTCAAGCGATCCGGCAACTTCACGCGATCGCGATCGAAATGGATCGGCACACCGATGTCCGCCCGACTCACCTTTGTTGAGCTGAATCATGTCGCATTTCGGGTCTGGTTTCAAATTCGCGATATCAACCGCGATGCTTCTTATCACGCTTTCGCTGGCTTCCGCGGAAGTGCCTCCCGATACGATTTTTCATCACGGCAAAATTGTCACGGTCGATCCTGCGTTTAGCATTCAACAGGCGTTGGCGGTTCGCGGTGATCGAATCGCGGCAGTCGGAGATGATGCGACCCTACTGGCAATGGCCGGGCCCAATACCGAGCTCGTCGATCTGCATGGCCATACCGTGTTGCCGGGTCTGATCGACTCGCACGTTCACGCGACCGCCGCGGCCGTGCACGAGTTTGACCACCCGATCCCGACCATGCGGAGCGTTGCTGATGTTTTGGACTACATCGCCGGTCGTGCAGCGGTGGTTGAAAAAGGGCAGTGGATACGTGTCAGCCAAGTCTTCATCACAAGGCTTGATGACCAACGATTTCCTAATCGTTACGAACTCGATCGTGTCGCGCCCGATCATCCCGTCATCTTCCGAACCGGACCCGATGCGGCGCTCAACTCGTTGGCGTTGAGGTTGAGCGGTATCGACCGAAACTTCGTTGTATCGCCGGGACTGCCTGGAATCGTCGAGAGAGATCCGCAGACCGGCGAACCGACGGGGATCCTTCGCAGTGCTCAACAGTTTGTCAAAGGGGAGACGTCCCCGGCGGGACCCTCCGAAGCTCAACGGATCGAGTGGTTGAAGCGGTTGCTCGCGGACTACAACTCCGTCGGCATCACCAGCATCTCCGATCGAAACGCAAGCGATGGTGCGATCCGGCTCTACGAATCGTTGAAGCGGTCCAATGAGTTGACGTGCCGCGTTTTTCTCTACTACGGCGTGAACGCTTCCGGAACACTCTCCGACATCCGGGCGCAGATCGAGAAGGCGGCTGCCAGCCCCCTGCACGATTACGACAATCGCCTTTGGCTGCGTGGTGTGAAAGTCTTTTTGGATGGCGGCATGTTGACCGGTAGCGCCTGGATGCAGGAGCCCTGGGGCGTCAGCGAAATTTACGGGATTCACGATCCCGACTACCGCGGAGTGCGAAACATCGACCCCGAAAAGCTCTACCAAATCTCCCGATTGGCGCTTAGCAACGACTTGCAAATGACGGCTCATGCGGTCGGAGATGCGGCCACGCAGTTGTTGGTCGATACGTACGCACAGATCGATCAAGATGATTTTCCGGTTCGGGAGAAGCGGCCTTGCGTGACACACTGCAATTTTCTCTCCGAATCCGCGATCGAAACGATGGCCCGCTTGGGGATCGTTGCGGACCTCCAACCGGCATGGCTTTGGTTGGACGGTCGGACATTGCTGCGACAGTTCGGCCAGTCGAGGATGCGTTGGTTTCAACCCTATCGCGAACTCAAGTCGCGGGGCGTGACCATCGGCGGTGGGTCCGACCACATGCAGAAGATCGGTAGTTTTCGATCCGTCAATCCCTACAACCCTTTTCTCGGGATCTGGATCACCGTCGCCCGACAGCCTCGTGGAAGCGAGCAACCGCTTCATCCTGAAGAATCGTTGACCCGCGCCGAGGCGATCGCACTTTACACCATCAACAACGCTCGGATCAGTTTCGAAGAGCACGAGAAGGGTTCGCTTGAGCCCGGCAAGCTAGCGGACTTGATCGTTTTGGCCGAAGACATCTTGAGTTGTCCGGAGGATCGCATCAAAGACATCGAGGTCCTGCAAACCTACGTCGGTGGCCAACGGGTTTTCCAGCGATAGTAGGAAATTCGTCTCTGTCGTTGGTCTGCCAAGCATCCTTTTTGGAAACTTTTTTTCCCGTGTCGCCCGCGTTCCCGCGACTGCTTTTGACCACCGTCGCACCACGTCCAAGCAGCGTGCGTATACTCCTGGGTGACTCCACCTTTCACCGAGGCAATTCCGATGGCGGTTGAAATAGCCAAGACGTTGACCGAGGACTCGCCGCGACTGTCCGGACGACGTGTCGTCGCGAACCTTTCGATCGGCCAGTACCTGATTCAAAGGTTACAGGATTACGGAATTCGCGACGTGTTCGGAATACCTGGCGATTACGTGCTGGGTTTCTATAGCCAACTCGAGAGTAGCCCGATCAACGTGGTCGGTTGCACTCGCGAGGATTGCGCGGGCTTCGCCGCCGATGGCTACGCGCGGATCCAGGGCATGGGCGCCGTGTGCGTCACGTACTGCGTCGGCGGTTTGAGCGTTTGCAACAGCATCGCGGGTGCGTACGCGGAAAAATCACCGGTCGTTGTCATCTCCGGCGCCCCTGGGCTCCGCGAGCGGCACAAGGGGGCGCTACTGCATCATCAGGTGCGGGATTACCGAACTCAGATGAATGTGTTCGAAAATTTCACCATCGCATCGACGGAACTCAACGATCCGCAAACCGCTTTTTCCGAGATCGATCGTGTGCTCGACGCCTGCGACCGGTTCAAACGGCCGGTCTACATCGAGTTGCCTCGCGACATGACGGATGTCGTGCCCCCGGTGACGAATGCCTATCGCGGAGTCGTCTGGCAACCCGACCAAGAGGCGACAGCCGAGGCGATTCGCGAAGCGGTGTCGATGATTCACCGCGCCGAGCGTCCCGTGATCATCGCCGGGGTCGAAATGCACCGGTTCTCGCTTCACAACGAATTGCTCGCTTTTGCCGAGCAGACGATGATCCCGATCACCGCGACCATCCTTGGCAAGAGTGTGGTCAGCGAAAGGCATCCGCTCTACGTCGGGCTCTATCAGGGCGAAATGGGAAACCCCGATGTCACGCGGTTTGTCGAGGAAAGCGACCTGATTCTGTTGCTCGGCGCCTTCCTCACGGATATCAATCTCGGCATCTTTTCGGCCAACCTCGATCCCAATCGTTGCATCTACGCGACGAGCGAACAGTTGCGTATTTCGCATCATCATTACCACGATGTTTCGCTGCGTGAATTCCTGATCGGTTTGCGGCAGGCCCAGGCGAGTCGCGGCACGCGCGCGATCCCCGCTTCGATGGTCCGCCGCCAACACGCCGACGAAGTGGTGAGCGTCGACCCCGCCGCACGGCTGAGAACCAGCCGAATGATGGCGATGCTGAACCAGCGTTTGGACGACGACACGATCGTGATCGCGGACGTCGGCGACTCGCTCTTTGCGGCGACCGAGCTGGTGATTCGCGACCGTGGCGAGTTTCTAAGTCCTGCGTATTACACGTCGATGGGCTTTAGCATTCCCGCGGCGCTGGGTGCGGCCACCGCCCGTCCCGATCATCGCGTCGTGGTCATCGTCGGTGACGGTGCGTTCCAGATGACCGGTCAGGAACTCTCCTCGTTGATTCGCGGGCGTTTTGCCCCTCTGATCATCGTTCTCGATAATCACGGGTATGGCACCGAACGATTCCTGCATGCCGGTGATTGGAAGTACAACGAGATCCCGGTTTGGGATCACCGTCGATTGCTTGAGGCCTATGGCGGAGGCGTCGCGGCGCTGGCTACCAACGAGGCAGAGTTCTCCGACGCACTCGACCGGGCTTGGAACGACCGCACGCAAACGCACCTGATCCAGGCCAAACTTGCCGAGGGCGATGCCAGTGAAACGCTGCTCAAGCTCGCCCATCGGATGGGTCAAAACGTGTGACCCTTGGTGCTGCCCAAACGGCACTAGGTGACCACGGCGGCGCGAGCCTGCGGAACGCAAAGCTCGACGAAGTGTCCGTCCGGATCGATCACAAAGGTTTGCTGCGCCCCATCCGGACGGACCTTCCGCAGCAGCCTTTCGATCCCATGTTCATCGAGATGTCGTTCCCAAGGATCGAGATCGTCGACCTCGAGCGCGAAGTGTGTACCCCGATAGCCCGAGTGGACCCGGTCGACTCGATCGCCGATCAAGTGAAGCTCCTGCCCCTCGCTCAAATGGAACCAAGCTCCGGGGAAATCGAATGCCGGACGGGACATCAACACCAATCCGAGGACATCACGATAAAACGCAATGCTTCGATCGACGTCCGA
>JBGTCJ010000378.1:0-14463 GCA_041748895.1 Pirellulaceae bacterium | reverse complement strand
ACGACTTCACCCGTTGCTGCTTCGAGGCAGTAAAGGATGTTGTCGCGCGTGATCGTGTATAAATACGGCTTGACGTACAGCGGCGATGGCAGGGCCGGCCCTTCGGTCAACCCGACACTCCGCATCGTCCCCAAGAATCTGATCGAGACGAAAGTCCCGATGATCGACGTCTTCAATTGTCTGGTCGAGAGTCAAAAGATCCCGATCTTTTCGATCGCCGGTGAGCCCTACAACAAGTTGCTCGGGCGTGTCGGGATACAAGCGGACGCTGACATCGTGGTCTTTTGCGGATTGGGTTTGATCTTCGATGAGTTCCATTTTTTCAGAACGATGTTCGAGGATGAGGGAATGTTGCCGCGGACGGTGATGTTCGCCAACCTCGCATCGGACCCGATTGTCGAGCGGTTGATGGCACCCGATTTGGCGCTCAAGGTCGCCGAGCGGTTCGCGGTCGAGGAGGGGAAACGGGTGTTGGTGTTGATGACCGACATGACCGCCTTTGCCGACGCCCTCAAGGAGATCGGCGTGGCGATGGAACGCGTCCCCTCCAACCGCGGTTACATGGGCGATCTGTATAGCCAGTTGGCGTCGCGCTACGAGCGTGCCTGCGACTACAAGGGCGCCGGTTCGGTCACGCTGTTGGCGGTCACCACGATGCCCGGCAACGACGTCACCCACCCGGTACCCGACAACACGGGGTACATCACCGAGGGGCAATTCTATCTGCAAAATGGCATGATCGATCCGTTCGGATCGCTATCGCGGCTCAAGCAACAGGTGATTGGAACGGTCACTCGCGAGGATCATTCGGGCGTGATGAACACCATGATCCGGCTGTTTTCGGGCGCCCGCGATGCCCAAAAGAAGCAGCAAATGGCATTCGACCTGTCGCCCTTCGACGAGAAACTGTTGAAGTTTGGCGAGTTGTTCATCAAGCGATTCATGGACATTGATGTTTCGCTCACACTCAACGACGCGTTGGACCTCGGTTGGCAGACGATGGCCGAGTGTTTTGAGCCACAGGAGTTGCTCATGCGCGATCAATTGATCGATCGATACTACCCCAAGAACGTCGAGCGTGTGAGCTAAACGTCATGGGAATCGCGCTTAACAAAACGACACTCAAGCAACAACGCGATCAGGCGAAAACGTTCAAGCAATTCCTTCCGTCGTTGGATCTCAAGCGGCAGCAGTTGCTCGCCGCGCTCAAGGTTGCTCGCAAGGCGCTCGAGGCGATTGAGGCCGAAATCCGCTCGCTGACGGCCGGCCTCGATTCGCTTTACCCGTTGCTCGGAAGCTCGACGATACCGACACGCAAGATCTCGGGTTTGGTCCGCGTTGCCGGAGTTCGCATCGAAACCGAGAACGTGGTCGGTACGCGATTGCCGGTGGTCCGCGAGATCCGTTTTGACGTCGATTCCTACTCGACGCTGGCCACGCCGTTTTGGGTCGACCACTTGATCGATTCGCTCAGGCGGATGGCAAAGCTGAGGGTGGAGCACCAGGTGGCGGGTCAGCGGGTTCAGGTTCTCGAGGTGGCCGCGCGGCGGATCACCCAACGCGTCAACCTGTTCGAGAAAGTGCTGATCCCTCAAGCCGAGGACAACATCCGCCGAATCGTGATTTTCCTTTCCGACCAGGAGCGTGCCGCCGTGGTGCGGTCGAAGATTTCAAAAGGGAAACAGGCGGCACCGACTTAACCGCCGCTACGCCCCATGGCTATTGTCAAACTCTCCAAAGTCACTTTCTACGGCTGCGAGTCCGATCGGGGTGAAGTGCTTCGAGGACTGCAGTCTCTCGGCTGCGTTCATTTGGTCGACTTGCACGGCGTGGCCCGCGCGGCGCACCTGGATGACGACACCCAGACCGAGGTGCATGCGGCGATCAAGTACCTCGCGACTTGTCCGGACCAGCGGCCACAGGCGACTCACGATTCGGAGTACGACCGCACCAAAGTCACCCGGCGAACGCTTCTGAACAAGCGTTTTCACGAGGACCTGATCGACGAACGGGAGAAATTGGTACGAGCGATCGCGGCGACCGCACCGTGGGGTGATTTTCACCTCCCCGATCCCGCAGCGCTCAACGGATTGAAGCTCTGGTTCTATCGAATGCGGCATCGCGACATCGACGCTTTAGTCGGTTCGGAGTTTCCTTGGCAGATCGTGTCGAGCACGAGCCGGTTTGCTCATGTGGTGGTGATCAGTGCGGAGCAGCCGATCGGAGTTCCCGGGAAATTGGTCACGCTCGATCATCGATCGCGAGGCGAGCTGCGGCAGCGGTTGGAAGAGGTCGACCGCACGTTGGAACGTCTCGATCTCGAGCGGATTTCACTGACCCGCTGGATCTCACGTCTGACCGCCGACCTCGAGGCCGCCGATGACGATCGACGGCTGACCCTCGCCGGTGAGCACCTTTTGACCGATGGTCCGATCTTCGCCCTGCGGGGTTGGGCTCCGCGCACGGCGATCCCGCGCATCGAGGAGTTCGCGGAGCGTCGCGGTTTGGCATTGACGGTCGAGGGTCCGGCCGCCGATGAGACTCCGCCAACCTTGCTGCGCAACCCCAAGGCGGTCGCCGGGGCCGAGGGTGCGGTCACGTTTTACATGACGCCCAACTACTCGGCCTGGGACCCGACCTGGCTGATGTACGTCTCCTTTTCACTATTCTTCGCGATGATTATGGCCGACGCGGGCTACGGCCTAGTTTTGGCGGCCGTATTGGCGGCGATTTGGCGAAGGCTGGGCCGCGGCGAGGCGGGTCGCAGGATCCGTGGGCTTCTGGTCGCCATTGTCGCATTGACCATTGGTTACGGCATATTGATCGGAAGTTACTTCGGCGCGGCGCCGCCCTCGGGGTCATTTCTCGATTCGATGGTTTGGAAACGCGGCGGTTCCTCGATCATGAACGATCAAGCGGCGATGATGTTGTTGGCCGCGTCGATCGGTGTGGTTCACCTCACGATCGCCAACCTAATCAGCGCTTGGAATCGCCGAGGCAGTTCGCGGGCGCTGGGCTACGTCGGCTGGGCCGCGGCGCTCCTGGGTGGGCTCGCGATGGCGGTCGCCAAACTCAATTCGCCGCCGTTGGTGGTTTGGATCGCCGAGCGGTTGGGGCACTCGGCCGATCAGACGGGCGACGCGATTTGGCGTTTGGGCACGTACCTCCTGGCCGGTGGGCTGGGGAGCGTCTTCCTATTCAGCAGTGAAAGGCCCCTTTGGCCGCGTTCGTTGGGTGACTGCCTTTGGCGTCCACTCGAGGGACTGATGGGATTGACGAACATTTCCAAAGCCTTCGGTGATTCGCTTAGCTACCTGCGGCTATTCGCACTCGGGCTGGCCAGCGCCCAATTGGCTGTTACCTTTAACGACCTCGCCGCCGGGGCGATGGAAATTTCTGGTGTTGGCCTGTTGATTGGCTCATTGATCTTTGTCGTCGGTCACGCGCTCAACCTGGCGTTGGGCGTCGTGGGCGGTGTGGTCCACGGCTTGCGATTGAACTGCATCGAATTCTTCAGTTGGTCCCTCACGGATGAGGGTTATCCGTTTCGCGCGTTTTCCAAAAAGGCAGATCGTTGATGGGAGATACATTTTGGCTGATGCTCGGTTGGGCGGGGATTTACGCTCCGCTGGCGCTGGGCGCGATCGGGAGCATTCTCGGTTGCAGTGCTGCCGGCCAGGCGGCTTGTGGTGCAATGCTCGATGTCGAGAGCGGCTACGGTCGCTTGGTCGGACTATCGGCGTTGCCATCGTCGCAGACGATTTACGGCATCGTCGTGATGTTGTCACTGAATCGTGAGGTGACGATCGTCTCGGCGCCCGGGTTGTTCGCGATCGGCGTGCTTTGCGGTGTGGCGCTTCTGTTCAGCGCCTGGTTTCAGGGCAAGTGCTGTGCGTCGGCCGTGCACGCGACGAAGAACAAGCCCGAGATTTTTGGACTCTCCGCCGCACCCGCCGCGATCGTCGAGGGGTTTGCCGTTTTCGCATTCATTTTTGCCCTAATCATCGCGGGTGGCTTGCCCACCGAAGCGGTGGCCGCGACGGGGGCGGGTTGAACCATGGCAACTGACCATCTATCCAAAGCCGCGGGCGTTGAGGATCTGATCGATCGACTCAAGACTGATGGCGTGACTCAGGGACGACTCGAGGCCGAGGCGATCGTCGCTGATGCCAAACGCCAAGCAATGGCGATCCTCGATCAGGCCCGTCATGAGGCGGATCAGGTTCTCGAAGAGGCCAAAAAAGAGGCCGAGCGTGTTCGCCAAACGTCTCAGCAGGCGCTGCAGCTGGCCGCTCGCGATTCGATGCTCAAGCTCCGCGAGTCGTTCCAATTGCAGTTCGAGAACCGGTTGCAGAAATTGGTCACTGCCGAACTCGCTGCTCCGGGGACCCTCAAACAATTGATCCTCGAAGTCGCGGGGAAAGCCAGCCCGAGTCGCGATGGCGCCGCGATCGAATTGCTGTTGCCGGCCGATTCGCAAACGGCTGATCCGCTGCTGACTTACGTTAGCGGCCTGACCGGTGAGATGCTTCGCGAAGGCGTCACCTTTGGTGTCGGTGAGGATGTGGCCGCCGGCATTCGGGTACGCCTGGTTGATCGTGATGTCGAGATCGACCTGAGTGATCAAGCGCTCTCGGATTTCCTGGCTCGATTTTTGGTCCCTCGGTTCCGCGAGATCATGAATTTCAAGAGTTAACGAGGCGTACCGGTCGTGGCTGTCTCCCGTTCCTACTACATGCTCGTCGCCAGTCTGCCGCAGTTGCCACTGCGGTTCGACGCGGGCCGTTTGCCCATTTCATGGGCCACGCTCCGCGAGCGTCTGCGAATGCTGCACCCCGACGACAGCGCCGTCACGCGACAGATCGGACAGTATTTCTTGTGGGATCGGCAACCGCTCGACCGTACCGATGACGAGGTGATCTCGAGCTACCACGAACTCGAACGGAAGAGCGCAAACGACCTCGTGCGGCACTTGGTGCGAAGTCGAACCGAGATGCGGCTGTTGATTAGCGCTATTCGTCGACGACGCAGCGGCGGGGGACCGCCCGACTGGGTCGGCAAAATCCGCGGGTCCGAGACGCTCGTCAGCAGCCTGAAGAGGCACTGGATGGACCCCGACTTTCAGCTCGGCATGAAGTATCGATGGGTCGAGGCGTTTACCAAGTGTTACGACGCGGGAGAAATGCTCGAGGCGCAGCGGGTCGTATTTGCCGAACGATGGGACGATTGGACTCGCATCGCCGAGAAGTACACGTTTTCATTTGAGGCGATCATTGTCTACCTGGTCCGCTGGGAGATTGTCGATCGCTGGACCAGCCAGAACGCCGCGGCGGGCCAAGCTCGCTTCGCCAAATTGATCGAGGAGACTTTGGGTGAGTACGCAAACGCCGTCTAACGAATTTGCAGCCGAACCGTCGCGTGCCGGCGGGCCGGCGCGTGCTCGCGTTTTGGGCGTCAACGGAAACATCGTTCGAATCGAAGTCGATTCGGGCGCCATCATGAAGAACGAGGTCGCGTTCGTCCGCGTTGGAGAGGAGCGGCTCAAGTCGGAGGTGCTACGGGTCTACGGCAATATCGCCGACTTGCAGGTCTTCGAGGAAACCGACGGTGTCCGATACGGTGACGCCGTCGAGTTAACCGGTCAGATGCTCTCGTTGACGCTCGGTCCCGGGATGCTCGGCGTGATCTACGACGGTTTGCAAAATCCTCTTGTCAATCTCGCCAAGCAAGACGGGTTTTTCCTCAAACGCGGCCGCGACGTTTACCCACTGGATTCGCGACAAAGTTGGGACTTCGAGCCCAATAAGCGTGCGGGGGATCGTGTATTCGCCGGCGACACGCTGGGTAGCGTGAGCGAAAAGAATATCCGCCACCGAATCATGGTGCCGTTCGATCTGGTCGGTTCGGCCGAAGTCGTCTCGATCGAGTCCGGATCGCACACGACCGCGGACGTGATCGCGGTCCTCCGGGATTCGCGCGATCGACGGCGAGAGTTGACGATGACTCAGGATTGGCCGGTGCGGCGACCCATCCCTCAGGCGATGCAGCGGGCGCGTTTGGTGCAGCGTCACTTCCCGAGCGAGCCGTTGATCACGACCACGCGGATCATCGACACCTTCTTCCCGGTTGCTCGGGGTGGAACGGCGTGCGTCCCGGGACCCTTCGGCGCCGGCAAAACGGTTCTCCAGGGGCTGATTGCTCGTTACGGCACCGTCGACATCGTGATCGTCGTCGCCTGCGGCGAACGGGCGGGCGAAGTGGTCGAAACGATTCACGATTTCGCTGAGATGAACGACCCGCGTACCGGCGGAAAGTTGATGGATCGCACGATCATCATTTGCAACACCTCGTCGATGCCCGTTGCGGCTCGCGAGGCTTCGATCTACACCGGGATCACGCTCGGTGAGTACTACCGCCAAATGGGACTCGACGTGCTCCTCCTGGCTGATTCGACCTCTCGCTGGGCGCAAGCGATGCGGGAGACGTCCGGTCGGCTCGAAGAGATTCCCGGGGAGGAAGCGTTTCCTGCCTACCTCGACTCGGCGATCAAGAGCGTTTACGAACGCTCGGGCGTTCTCAAATTGTCCGACGGGTCGACCGGCAGCCTCACCATGATCGGTTCGGTATCACCGGCCGGTGGAAACTTTGAGGAACCTGTCACCCAGGCGACGCTCGGGACGGTCAAGTGCTTTCTGGGGCTCTCCTACGCCAGAGCCTACAAGCGGTTCTATCCGGCGATCGATCCGCTGATTTCGTGGTCGCGCTACCGTGAGCAGTTGCAGAGTTACTTCGACTCGCAGCTCGATCCTCACTGGACAGAAAGTGTTTCGCGAATGCACGAACTGCTTCGAAAGGGCGAGCACATCTACCAGATGATGCAGGTGACCGGCGAAGAAGGGGTCACGATCGGCGATTACGTGACCTACCAAAAATCATTGTTCTTCGACATGGTCTATCTCCAGCAGGATGCGTTCGATAAGGTCGACGTCACGGTACCGATCGAGCGACAGAGGGCCAGCTTCCTGCTGTGCAAACGATTGATCGATCGCGACTACCCGTTCGAGAGCAACAACGACGTTCGCGACTACTTCACGCGGTTAACGGGCCTCTTCAAGAACCTCAACTACGCCGTCTGGGGATCGGAGGAGTACGACAAGTATGTCGACCAAATCGGCAAACTTGAGCAGGCAGCGTACGCCGGCAAAGCCCATGCGGAACCCGTCACTTAACGGTGGTGGGTGATCGTCCTGCGTTCCAATCACACCCCAGGGACATTCGACATGGATTTGACAGGCAAGAACGTCGTGATCACCGGCGGCGGTACAGGGATCGGCGCGGGGATCGCCCGCGAGTTGGCCATGGCGGGGTGCCGTGTGATGATTGGTGGACGCCGTGAGCAGCCACTTCGGGCTTTGGCCCAATCGGTCTCGAGCGCGCACCCGATCGCCGTGCACACCCTCGATGTCGCTGACCACGCGAGCATCAAGGCGTTTTTCGCGGCCGCCCGCGGCGAACTCGGGGAGGCGGACATCCTCGTCAATAGCGCGGGGGTTAACATCGCCAACCGCACGATGGAGGCGATGGTCCCGGAGGATTGGGATCGCGTGATGAGCATCAACGCCACGGGCGCGTACCGATGCATGCTCGAGGTCCTGCCCGCAATGCGAAAGCGACGCGACGGGGTGATCATCAACATCTCATCGGTCGCCGGGAAACGCGCGATCCAACTCGGCGGGATCGTCTACTGCGCATCGAAGTTTGCGATGACGGCGCTCGGCACCGCAGTGGCCAATGAGGTTCGTGAGGAGGGAGTCCGAATCACGAATGTTTACCCCGGCGAGGTCAACACGCCGATCCTCGAGAACCGGCCGACTCCGGTGTCACAGGAACACAAGGATGCGATCCTTCAACCGGAGGATATCGCCGTGGTGATCCGGACGATCTGTGAACTGCCGCCGAGGGCCCACGTTCCCGAGATCGTGATCAAGCCGACGATCCAGCAATGGGTTTGAACACATCGCCATGACCACGCTCCCCCAACCTCCCGATAATCCCGATCGGGACCACCGGGACGACATCGATTCGTCACTGGCGAACGATTGGGAAGCGTTTTCGCTCGAGGATTTGGGAGCGGCCTACGCTGCGGCCGTCACGGTCCAAGAGGAATCGGATCGGGTCGACCGCCCGTTGGGAGACGATGGCGCGACGGACGGGGGCGACGTTGACCACGGTCATTCCAATCATCATCCGGGCCAAGGGGACGAACCGTTTGGCGATGGCCTCGACGGGGACCCTGACGCTTCGCTTTCGCCTGCCGCGATCATCGAGGCGATCCTTTTCGTTGGCAATCCCAAGAATCGAGCGATCACCGAACAGCAACTCGCGGCGGTGATGCGGGGTGTCTCACCGCGGGAAGTTCTCGAGCAGATCGACCTCCTCAATCAATCCTACGAGTCCAATGGTCAGGCGCTGCGATTGATCCGGGACGATGACGGTTGGAGAATGGGCGTGGCGTCGGATCTGGAGGTCGTTCGCCGGGCCTTCTACGGCAAGATCCGCGAAACGCGGCTATCGCAAGCCGCGATCGAAGTGCTCTCCCTCGTCGCTTATCAACCGGGTATCACGGCGGAAAAAGTTCAGGATCAGCGAGGCAAGGAATCGGCCAACCTGTTGTCGCAATTGGTCCGCCGGAGGATTCTCGAGCAAAGGCGCGTGGTCCGCGAGGGCCAGAAGAGGCCGGAGGCGACCTATTGGCCGACCGAGCGATTTCTTGAGTTGTTCGGGCTTCAGTCGATCGAAGACTTACCGCACGTCGAGGAGTGAGGGGGTCTGCGATCGGCGACCTCATCCCGTGCGGCCTTCGCCGCGATCAGCAGGGAGGTCAGTCGATCGAAGTCGCCGGCGCGCAACGCGGCGGACATCTCCGACAATCCGGCGGCAGCCCGATCGAGTTCGGTCGCGATCGCTTCGCAGTTTTCCCGACAGATTGCGGTCCACAACTCGGCGCTGCCCGACGCAACCCGGGTCGTGTCGAGCCAACCCGAGCCGACCAGTTCGAGCTGGGACGAAGATGGCAGCAGGGCGAGCGCTGATGCGACCAGGTGTGGCACGTGGCTGATGGCGGCCAAAGCCTCGTCATGCTCCTTTGGACCCATTTCGACGACCCGGCTTCCGAAGCGACGCCAGAGGGCCGCCGCGTCGGCGACAAGCGACCGCGGCGTCTGCCGGTCGGGAGTCAAGACGGTCACTCGACCGCGGAACAAGTCCGATCTCGCGTGGCGTGGTCCCGATTTTTCGCCACCGGCGATCGGATGGGTGGCGACAAACTTCGCGGCTGCCGCGGGGACGCACCCGACCGCGTCGACGATTCGCGACTTCGTGCTGCCCACGTCGATGATGCGGCACGTCGCTGGTGATGCTGCCGCAGCCCGGACCACCAAGGCGGCGATCGCGTCGACGGGTGTTGCGACCACGATCCAGTCGCAGCCCTCACACGCTTGCTCGAGGTCCTCCGTGACTTCGGTGGCCACGCCGTGACCGATCGCCTCGTTTCGTGTCTGCAAAGATCGCGAAACACCGACGACCTTGACGGCCGGCCAGATCTGCCGCGCCGCCAAGGCGAACGAACCGCCGAGCAGCCCGATCCCGATCACCGCGATTCGATCGGGTCTCGCGAGCCGGTCGTCCGTTCGGGGCTCGGTGTCCCACGTGACCTCGCCGTCGCCGCCCGATCGGTCGGCGGCAGCCCTCTTCGCCGCTCGGTTTTCTGGGAGTCCGTTCATGATTCGGGCAAATGGTGTCCCATTTTCACGCGTTTCGTTTCAAGGTAGCGAATGTTGTGCTCATTAACCGGGGGAAGGATCGGCACCTGATCGACGACGCGCAAATCGAACCCTCGAAGGTTGAACGCCTCGGTTTTCTTGGGATTGTTGGTCAACAGTCGAACCTCGTTCAGCCCCAAATCCTTGAGGACTTGAAGTCCGACACCGTAGTCTCGCATATCGGCTTTGAACCCGAGCGCGTGGTTGGCTTCGACGGTATCCAGCCCGCGATCCTGGAGCGCGTAGGCGCGAATTTTCTGTGCCAGTCCGATACCGCGTCCTTCCTGCGGCAGGTAGACCAGCGCCCCGCGGCCCTCGCGGCTGATCGTCTCCAGCGCGATGCGAAGCTGATCGCCACAATCGCAGCGGAGCGAATCGATCAGGTCACCGGTGAAGCAGCTGCTGTGCATCCGAACCAGTGGCGGGATGCCGGGTGCCGTGAGGTCGCCCATCACCAGCGCGACCGGTTCCTGCGTTTCGAATTGCACCCCATAGACGTAAATCCGAAAGTTCCCCATTTTCGTCGGCAGGTTGGCTTCGGCGTAGCGCGTCACCAACTTCTCGCTGACGCGGCGGTGGGCGATCAGTTCTTCGATGCTGATAATCCTCAGCCGGTGCTTTTCCGCGATTCGGATGAGGTACTCACGACTGGCGCGGTCCCCGTCTTGGTCGAGGATTTCGCAAAGCACCCCAGCTGGCTGGAGACCCGCCATGCGAGCCAAATCCGCGGCGGCTTCGGTGTGTCCGGCACGGCGCAACACGCCCCCCTCCTTGGCCAGCAGCGGATAGACGTGTCCCGGGCGAACAAATTCTCCCGCTTTGCTATCCGGCGAGGCCAACCGGCGGATCGTATCGCTTCGTTCTTTCGCCGTGATTCCGGTGCGCACCCCACGAAGGTCCACGGGCGTCATGAAAGCCGTCTGCAGTGGCGCGTCGTTCTGAGTCACAAGCGGCGACAATTCCAACCGGCGACAGACCTCGGGCAAGACGGAAACGCAAAGCTGGCCCCTTCCGCCCAGGATGAAGTTGATCAACTCGGGCGTCGCCTTTTCCGCGGCACAGATGAAATCGCCTTCATTCTCGCGATCCTCCGCGTCGACGACGATGATCACCTCGCCGCGAGCTATCGCGTCAACCGCTTCCGGAACACTACTGAACTGAATCGACATGCACTCGCCTGGTACAGGAAAGAATCGGTCTTGGCCTAGACTGTACTATAGGATTCGGGCCATCGGCACGGCAGGCGGTCCCGGCAACGCTATACTCGGCTCCCCTTTCACCGCTGCGGCCTTTTGGCCGCGAACCACTACCGCCGTAAACTTTTGTGCCCCCGATGATTTCTCCGCCCCCAGGCATTTTTCCGCCCCCAAGCAACGGCTCACCGTGAACAGCGATTCGAGCGAGCATTCTGACGATGACCATGGCGACCGATTTCGGCCGCGAAAGCGCGAGTTGCATCGCGCCCAGCGCGAGCCCGCCAAGCTCGCCAAAATCAAACCCACCAAGCTTCGCGTCATCGGTGGCGATCTGCGTGGTCGCGGGGTCGTCTACCTCGGTGATCGCGCGACGCGGCCGATGAAGGACAGTCTTCGTGAGACTCTCTTCAACATTCTCGGTCATGGCGTCCGTGGTTCGATTGGCTGGGACGTCTTCGCCGGGACGGGAGTGCTGGCGATCGAATCGATCAGCCGCGGGGCAAAGCATGCGGTCGCGGTCGAACTGAGCGGACTGTATGCAAAGACGATCCGTTCTTCCGCAGCCGCGCTCGGCGTATCGGACCGGATCGAAGTGCTCACGGGCGACGCATTTCGGATCGTCCGCAAGCGGATGCAGGATGTCATCCAGGATGCCATCGATGCGCCATGGACCGTTTTCATTTGCCCGCCCTACGCGCTCTGGACCGATCAGCAAGAGAAACTATTCGAGTTGATCGGTTGGATCGCCGAGATCGCGCCCCCCCGGACCGTGATCGTTACCGAGTCCGACAAGTTTTTTGACATTCGTCAACTTCCTTTGGCGGACTGGGACGTTCGCCCCAAGGGAAATGTCACGCTCGCGTTTTGGGAAAAGCCGGTTGTCGCCGCGCTGCCGTCCGCTGTCTTGCCACCGATGGATGGCGGTAGTGAGTGAATCGACAACCCGTTGGAGGTCGTTCTCGAACCGCGTGCTGCGGGCGAGGACGAGCCGTTGGTTCACCTCAAGTTCGACGCCGCAGTACGCTTCATCAGCGAACTTTTTTCGCAGGAAGGTGGTCAAGCCATCGGTCTTGCCTAGATAGGGATAATTGAGCCTCACACGCCAGGATGGGAATTGCTCAACCATCGCCTGACGCCAAATTCGACAAAGCCCACGTTCATCCATCCGCCGTGGATCGTAGAGCAATCCGGCATCTGCTTTGCGGACCAGGCCGTCAAGCACGGGGGTGAAACTGTGCAGCGAAAGGTGCACCACACGCTCGCCTCGGGCAATCCGCTTTGCAATCTCCGCTTCGATCGTCTCGCGATGCGGAAAGTAATACTCGCCCAGCACGGATTGCTTCTCCTCGGGGCTCAGCGCTCGACTGAATTCGGAGAACAATTGTCGATGCCCGACCGAACGGTTCGTCTCAACCAGAAGCCGCGAGACGGTCGTGGCAAAGAGCGGAGCCGACCACGTGCGTTGGAAGGCGCGCCCAAGCGTCAATGTGCCAGGATCCCATCCACGATGGGACCGGAGCACATCGGCGTGACCGTGAAAAAGGTGTCGGTACCGCGGGGGGACGAAATGGGTTGCGTGCTCACAACTCAGGATGAGAGACGTTGACGGGGTTTCGCTCATTCCCCGATCGCCAGCAGGCGTCCCTCTTGTAGGCAAACGCAGAGCTCGCGGTAGACGTCGGGCAACCGCTCGATGTCACCGTCTACACGCCGCAGGATCCGCCGCGCGAGTGTCCCGTGCTGAAGAATCTTTTCGACGCACTTGTGTGCGGGTGCGGAGAACTCCGCGTCGGAGAACTCGGCGGCGATCCGTTCGAGCAGCGAAGACCACACCTCTTGGATCGTCGCGGTGTGGCCGCGAATCCCAAAAATCGCTAGCAGATTGGCGTCGCGGATGATCGCCGACTCACCGCCGCGGATCGCCTCGAGAAACAGATCGGCCAGTGGCCCGACCTCGATCGCCTTCTGATGTGAGTAGGGCGCGAGCGACTCTCGGGTCAGCAGTTCGATGGACCGGGCGGTGACTTCGGCGATCGCGAGATCGGCTAGCGGGCATTCTTGGACGTCGAGCACTCGGATCTCAATAGCCCCTCGATCGAATCGGGCGATGGCGCCTCGAGAATTGAGGAACGGATGTTGTAGAACGCCCTCGGGGTCCCACGGAGCCACGTCGCGATAGGCGACCTGATAGATCTCTCGATCGTAATCGGCCTGAGTGAAGACCGTCTCCGGAATGACTCGGCCAGTGATCGAGGGGATGCGTTGGGAATTGTGGCGATAGGTTTCCATCCGGTAGTCGAGATAATCGGTGATCCGCCGATCGGCGATCGGCGAGCTCGCCGCTAGACCGGGAAGTAGCGGAAGGATCAGGCGAATCGCCGCATGCAGGCGGCCAAATTCATCGTCGCCCGCAAACGGCAAATTGATGTGTGTGCTCTGTAAGTTTGCCCAACCGTGTCCTCGGCAGTCGAAGATTCGGTCGTAGGCCTCGTAGATTGCCTTGCAATCGTGCGGCCAAAGTCTCAGCTCCGCTTCGGGGTCCATCCAGGGATGCATCGCCGTGGGCATCAAGCGCGCCCCAAAGCCGCCGGCCAATTGATTGAGTCGGCGAACGCTCTCTTGAAACCGACTCGCCAAACCGATCAGCGAGGAGGTCGGGCCGTTCGTCTTGAGCTCGATCACATGCAACGCCAATTCGTTTGACCAGGCGATGTCACCGTCTTCGAAGTCCGACACCGCTGATCCGGCCGCAGCCGAAAGGATCTGATCCGCGATCGGTAGTACATTGAGGTTTCCGGCGTCAACCAACATGTACTCGAGCTCAACGCCGTAGCCGTCAAAGAGGTGCAGCGGTTCAGACACTTCGATCCTTAAAGGTAGCGAGACTTTTTCTGTTCGATCCGACGCAAGAATACGCTCATGATTCGCAAATACAACTCATCCTTGAGGACCTGGTCTTCAACTCCCGCATCGATATTGGGGTTGTCATTGACTTCGATGATGTAGAACTTGCCGTTGGATTCCTTCACGTCGACGCCATACAACCCGTTGCCCATCAAGTTCGCCGCCTTGAGCGCGACCTGAACCGCCTTCCGCGGGGCCCATTCGACGGGCATCGTTTCGAAACGTCCATATTGGTCGTCACCGTGATTCTCGTGATTGATGATTTGCCAGTGGCCCGACGCCATGAAGTACTTGCACGCGAAGATCGGTTGTTGGTCGAGTACACCGATTCGCCAATCAAACGTCGTTGGCAGAAACTCTTGCGCCACGAGCAGGTCCGACTCGCCGAAGAAGTCAGTGAGGTGGCCGTTGAGCATCTCCTGCGACTCGACCTTCACCACTCCCTGAGAGAACGCGCTGTCGGGCTTTTTGACGACGCAGGGCAGGCCGAGTTCTTCCTCGATGCGATCGGTGTTGTGGCGGTGGAGCACGATCGTCCGCGG
>JBGTCJ010000377.1:0-15976 GCA_041748895.1 Pirellulaceae bacterium | reverse complement strand
TCCAGGCTGACCATCGGGAAAAATGTCCCACGTGGCCCGAAGGTCAGTCGTGGGAATTTTCCAGTCGCCTTGGTATGGAAAAAAATAGTCCCCAGGAGCGCCGTGTGGATTCCCACCGATATTCGTGTCGAAACCGTGGTGCTGGGGCATTGAGAATGGCGGTCCGCCGAGGTGCCACTTCCCGACGTGCCCTGTGCAATAGCCTGCCGCGCGCAGTTCCTCAGCGATCGTCCATTCCTCCAGTGGAAGCCCACGCAAAAACCTCCCTTCCCGAAACGCCGATTGGGGATTCCAACGGCCATCAGGGATCCAGTTAGTCATCAAGGTCCGCGCCGGATACTTGCCCGTCAGGATCGCGGCCCTCGTCGGCGTGCAAACCGCACAGGCGGCGTAAGCGTCGGTAAATCGGACGCCTTGCTTCGCCAAGCGATCAATCGCCGGCGTGCGGTAATAGTTGCTGCCCTGACAACCAAGGTCTTTCCAGCCAAGGTCGTCAACTAGGAACAAGATCACATTCGTCTTCACCGGGTCAGCGGCTCGCGCAGCGGAGGCGAAGACGGGCATCAGCAGCCCCAGACACACTCGCAGGATGCACTTCACGGTCATCACGGATACCTAATGCCTAGCGGGAGACGGCGCGAGATTTTTTCTTGTTCGACTTCAGCGGTGCGGCGTCGTCCTCGGGCAACCAGCGGACCAAATCGGCTTTGACACCCGCAGCCGCTGGGTCGTCGGCGAGGTTCGTCCATTCGTTCGAATCGTTGGCGTGGTCGTACAATTCTTCTCCGCCATCCGCGTAACGAATGTACCGATAGCGCTCGCTTCGAAGTGCATGATTGGCCCGACCGTGCGTGGTCAGCGCCGGACGATCCCACGATCGATCGGGATCTCGCAGTAGCGGAACCAGCGTTTGGCCGCTCAGCCCTGCGACCGGGGGCAGTGAGCAGAGGTCGTTGAGCGTTGGAAAAATGTCGATCAGCCCGACGGGCTTTGCGCTCCGCGCATTTTCGTGCGTCACACCCGGCGCGACAAAAAGGAGTGGCACTCGAGTCGATCGTTCCCAAAGCGTGAATTTGTGCAGGTGTTGCTTTTCACCCAAGTGCCATCCGTGATCAGACCAAAGCACAATCACTGTCTGGTTCGCCGCAGGGCTGGCATCCAACGCATCAATCAATTGGCCGATCAAGGCATCGGCGAAGCTGATGTTGGCAAGATAGGCCTGCAGAAATTCGCGGTACCTCCCCGATTGCATCACCAAGTCGTAGTCGCCGCGACGCGACGCGGCCATCCGTTGACCGCCCTCCGGTACATCGTCAAGATCGTCATCCTTCACCGGTGGAAGGGTGATGCTCTCGAGCGGATACATTTCGAAATACTTTCGCGGCGCGTAGAACGGCAAGTGGGGCCGATAGATTCCCGCCGCGAGAAAGAACGGCTCTGGCGGCGTCTCCGCGAGAAACTTCACCGCCCAATCGACCATCCGGCCATCGCCCATCTCGTGATCCGCCGCGTCCATCGCCCCCCAGTCGAATTCGCTCGGGTTTTGGGGTGGATTTGAAAACTCCCTGACCGCATCGAGTTGATTCAACGGAAATCCGTTGGGCCAGCGGAATACTTTGCCGCTGCCTTCGCTCGCCAGCTGTTGGTGGTAATGGCTGTCGAAAATCTGGTCAAAGTATCGGTGCCAATCCGATTGCCGATTGAATCCGGGCATGTGGTGATTCACCTTTCCGCCGCCGACCACGTGATAACCATTGGCCTTGAAGTGTTGGGGGATCGTGGCCACATCGCCGAGAGCTCGGTGCCAGACCACGTCGTTGCCGTAGATACCAATGGTCCCGGGACTGCGTCCGGTCATTGTTGACACGCGGGAGGGGTTGCAAACCGGGGCGGGGCAGTGCGCGTTGGCAAACACAATGCCTCGCGCCGCCAATCGATCGATGTTCGGCGTTTTGACATCCGGATTCCCGCCGAGGCAACCCACCCAGTCGTTCATGTCGTCTACCGCGATCATAAGCACATTGGGTCTCGGCGTGTCGGCGACCGATGACGCCGGTTCCACGATCGATAGCAGCGTGAACAGACAAGCGATCGTCAAATGCTGAAGTGCCATCGAAACGATTCTCCAGTGCAAACGCACTCGTCTTGGAAATGGACTTGGCCAATGGATGCAGTTGCTACTTCGATCACAAAGCCAAATGCTTCAACGAGAAAGTAGAGAGCAGGCGGGACACCGATGACGGAGCCTCGATTATAACCGTTGAGTCAAAAGCGAATAACGACACTTTGCGTAAATGAATGTGCATTTTCGCTACCGCAACCAGCAACGTTTGCGACCCTGCGTGCGGACAGCCACAGCGGTCGCTTTTCCACGCGCAAGCCCCCACCTGTCGATGGCCAAGCACGAAAGAAGTCGTCGGGACGGACCACCAGGTGAAGCTGGCACGCAGAATATTTTGCTGGCATTGGGGTGGTACTACCCCGAAGTGCACCGCGGCGTCGCTCGTTTTGCTCGCGACCATGGTTGGCACATCACCGCGGACTTCGATGACCCGATCCCTTCGCATTGGAAGGGTGACGGTGTGCTGACACTATTGGGTGCTCAGCAGAACCTGTGGCGCCAATTGCGGCGATTCGACGTACAGATTGTGGACCTCGCCGAAAGCCGGCCCGATATTCATTTACCGCGATTGACGATGGATAACGCCGCCATCGGTCGGATGGCCGCGGATCACTTTCTGCACAAAGGATATCGAAACTTCGCTGTCGTTCAGCGATGGGAGTTGGGCGTGAGTTGTCGGCGGCGAGATCACTTTCGGTTCGAGCTGAGTGCCGCGGGCCATGATTGCGAAGTGATCTCTTGGCAGAGCGAACGGGGAAAACGTCTCGATTCGCGGGAGCAGCGTCACCGCTGGTTGATCAAGCGTCTCACGGCGTTGCCCAAACCGATGGCCGTGTTCGCCGTTCGTGATGCCGAGGCCGTCGAGGTGATCGAAGCTTGTGAAGCAGCGACTTTCCATGTTCCCGAACAGGTCGCGGTTCTTGGTGTCGACAACACCGAAATGATTTGCGATTGCCTACGGGTTCCCCTCTCGAGCATCGACACCAATCTGGAGAAAATCGGCTACGAGGGAGCCGCGCTGCTGCAGCGATTGATCGGTGGCGATCGTGGCTCGGCGATGCCAACCTACGTGTCGCCAGCGGGAATTGTCCAGCGAAGGAGTACCGATAGCCTCGCCGTCGCGCATCCCGGCGTCTCCAAAGCGCTTCGATTCATTCACGATCATGCACACGAGCCGATCGACATGTCGGACGTTGTTCGATCCATTGGGATGTCTCGCAGTGGCTTGGAGAAGGCGTTTCGAGAACATTACATTCGCTCGCCAATGAAGGAGCTCCGGCAGGTTCGGCTTGGGATCGCGAAAAAGCGTTTGCGAGAGTCCGACGAATCGGTCTTCAACATCGCGATCCAAAGCGGCTTTCAGTCGTCCCATCACCTCTGCCGCGTGTTCCAGAATGAGTTAGGCACTACCCCCGGTGCCTACCGTCGTGAGCAAGCGAAGCCTTGAGCCGATAGCGATCCTGCTCGTGTCATGCGATGCATTGGAAAATAGTTGGTTACGTCGCGGGCTACCGCGCCACCGTGAGCGACTCGCCGGTTGCCGGATTGGTGAGCGTCGGCTCACCCTCGAGCAGACCTTGCTCAACGAGGAAGCGATCCGCGGCGATGAGTGTCACAGTCCGCCAGGGATCGCGATTGAAAAAGCTGTGCGATTGACCGTCAGCCAACCGCAACTGCGTCGTGGTGCTGCCGAGTTCCTTGAGTCTGGCATGCACCGAGTCCCAACCAACCTTCCAGTGGTCTTCCGTGCCGAAAAAAGCGATCGCCGGAGCGAGGCTGGGTTGCAAATATCGTAGAACATCGACCTCGGGGTCTTGGTGATCATCCGGCGAAAAGGCGGGGTTGAAAAGCACGTAAGCCACCACGGACGTGTCGATCGTCTGCGAATCGCTAGGGTCGTCGAGCCCGGGATGCAGCGTCGCCAGTACCGAAACGTGTCCACCCGCCGATCCACCGCCGGTCACCACTTTGGCTCGATCGATCCCGAGTTCATCCGCATGCTGCTTGAACCAACGAATTGCACTTTTCGCATCCGTGATGCAGACACGCTTGTGCGACTCACCGGAAGGTAAACGCTTACGCTCCGTCGAGCTGAGCATTCGATAATTGGCTGTCGCAGCGACCAATCCGCGGCTCGCAAAGTACTCGCACGCGACGCGAAACTGCGAGAGGCTACCGCCAGTCCAGCCGCCCCCGTGAAACAAGATCACCCCCGGCACCCGATCTGTGGCGGGATCGTGACCCTCAGGGAAGTAAATCTCCATCTGGCGCGGCTCGCCACCGGAGTGCTTGTAGACGCGAACGCTCGGCGATGCTGTCGAGTCAGGCGACGTGTCGGCCGCCCGGCAAACGAGCGTAAACATCGACAGCAAGATCACGACAATCGAGCGAAGTGGGTGAAGTGGCATTTCAAATTGCTGCTGTTTGGGATCGGGAAAAGCAGTGAACGGCAGACGGCGGGGCTGAATCAATCAAGGAGTTTTCGAAGTCTTAGCGATCGGCGAACTAGGCCAATTCGGCGATTCGATGTGGGATGCATTCATGAACTCTAGTAGCGCCCGAGCGATCTCGGGATGGCTAGCGGCCACGTCGTTTTCCTCGAATGAATCGACACTCAAATCGTACAGTTCAAGCCGATTCTTCGATGGGTGATGGTGGGCTTTCCATTTCCCCATTCGCGCGGCCTGTTGAAAGCCTCCACTGTACTGTTCCCAGTACATTTTACGAGTCAACAGCTCGGGCTGAATCCCGCCCAACAACGTGGGCAACACACTCATGCCGTCGACGCGATCAGGCACCGGGGCCGCGGCGATGTCACAGAGCGTTGGAAGCACGTCGGCGAAGTACCAGGGCGCATCACTCACCACGCCAGCGGGAGTCTTTTCCGGCCAACGGACGATCATGGGAACACGAAGGCCGCCCTCGTAGGGGCTGCCCTTCTTCCCGCGGAACGGACCGACACTGTCGAGTACACCTGAACGTGGTTCGACACCACCGTTGTCCGAGCAGAAAAAGACGATCGTCCGCTCGTCGATGCCGAGCTCCTTTAGCAGCGCCATCAATCGCCCCAGATCTCGATCAAGGCGAGTGACCATCGCCGCATGAACCTTGTAGTCGTGGGGCCAATCCTTGTCCGCGTAGGTTTCGAGGTCCGGGACCACGTACTTTCCGTGCGGCATTGTCCAAGGGAGATAAAGGAAGAACGGATGCTGGTGATGTCGCCGAACGAAATCGAGCGTGAAATCAGCGAATAAATCGTGCGAGTACTGTTCGGTTTTGCCATCCAAGTTTCCAGACAACGTGATCCGCTCGGTGTTCTTCCATAGGTAATCGGTGTAGTACGTGTGCGCGTGTTGTTGGTTGAGATAACCGAACCACTCGTCAAACCCTTTTTGATTCGGAATTCCCGAGGTCTCGGGCTCACCCAGACCCCATTTGCCCGTCATTCCAGTTGCGTAGCCCGCGTCCTTCAGCAGCATCGCAATCGTTACATCCTCGGGTTCAAGCGGAACGCGTCGCTGTGAGCCGACTCCACCGACGATTCCCGAATTGCCGCGGACGCGAGTGTGACCGGTGTGCTGGCCGGTCATCAGAACGCTTCGCGCCGGCGCGCAAACTGAGGCGCCGGAATAGGCATCGGTGAAGCGAATGCCCTCCGTCGCCAGGCGGTCGATGTTGGGAGTTTGTATCTCCTTCTGCCCGTAGCAGCCCGCGTCTGCCCAACCCATGTCGTCGACCATCAGAAAGATGATGTTCGTCTTCTCGGCACCCCACACCAATCGATCGGAAGAAAAGCAAGCGAGTCCGACGGTGACTAAGAGCGAAAAAGCCAAGCGTGGCATGAGTGTCAACCCATTTGATGGAGGAAGGAGAGCAGCATAGCCATGAGGAAACCGCCTATCGGTAATACGTCCGTCTCAGCACCTCAGAAATCTTCTGCATAACTTCTTGATAACGCCATGGCTCGACACCGATCGTCGCCGACGGGTCCGACAATGTCTGATGGCACCTCGCCAGCATTCGCAAGTTGCCCGATCCCTCCTCGTACAAATCGGGCTCTAACGCGATCGAATCGGCCAACACGTCCGCGGATGCGAGAGCGACGTACGGCTGATCCGCTTGCAACGCCGCCACCGTTCGATACCAGGCCAGGATCATCGGAGGGAAAAATGCGACCGATTGGTCAATGATCCTCAGCGCCTCCTCCGCCAATGCTTTTCGCGCCTCGGAGCTGCGGTCCTGGACATGCAAGCGCCACCAGACTCGTGCAATGACCGACGACTCAAATGCAATGTCATCGACCGACATCATGGCGAGCGTCGCGTCGCTGGACTGTGCGACCGAAAGGTCGTCTTTGGCTAGGCGATTGTTGACGTCGTAGAGCACCCGATGATGATCCGATAACGCAGGCTCCAGGCGACTGATCTCCCTGCTCGACATCCGGCGGGACTTGTCACGGATGGAAAACCGTTCATTGAGCAAACGCCACGCAATACCCGACTCGCGTCGTTGATTTTCATCTGCTTTCGAGAAGCCCTCGAGAAGGATCGCCTTAGCATCCCGCTTCGCCTTTCGGTTTCCAGTCGCTCGAGCGAGCAACATGGCACGTGAGGCGGGACAGTCGATATGGGGCAATACGTACGCCTCGACGAACTCATGCCGCTGTCGCTTCAGAAGATATTGGCCATAGGCAAACAGATCGAGAGCCGGGCAGAGGGCACGAGCCTCCTCGATCGATCGCGCCACTGGCGAGAACGCTCGCAAGACGGCCGATGCCGCGAGCGGGTCGTGGCCACGAAGCAGCGCCGGGGCCTTGAGCGCCAATCGATTGTTCTCATCGGTGATCAGCGGGGCGTCAACGCACAACGCCTTCATCCCGGCTTGGTCCAGCACGAGCCACCCGAAAAGGTGCGTGGTGTAAAGGATCCCCAAGCGACGAAAATAGTCACGATCGGCATCATTCACGGCGCATAGCGCCGGTTTCCCCGGCTTCTCGGGCCGCACCGATTCGGGCGTAATCGGCTGGTCGGACGCGACAAACAGAAAGGTGCCACGAATCGGTTGGTAAAGACTGACGTAAGGAAACACGCTCAAAAGGGTCGCACCCATCGAACGCGTCAGTTGCTCATCGACAAACTCACCGTTGATCCACTGCACGAACACGCCCGCGGGATTCAGTCTCGCCCGGACTTGCTCGGCGTACTGTTGTGTATACAAATGCGACGCACCCGCGGTCCACGGGTGCGACGGTTGAGAAACAATCGCGTCGTACTTTTTGGTCGTCAGGGCGAGCGCGTTGCGGGCGTCGTTGATGAAGATTGAAACTCGCGGATCGGCAAGCGGGTCCGATTCGCGAAAGACAGATACGGCGCGGTTGGCATCCACGACAGATGCCTCCAGTTCGAGCACATCGACCTTCGTAATGGAGGGTGGGATCGCCGCGACCGAGACCCCGCCACCCAATCCGATCATCAGCATTTCACGACACGTCGGACGAACCAGTGGGGCGATCGCGGCGAGGTAGACGGCATCCGAAAGGTGTCCCACACCCGATCCCGCAGGTGGTAGCAGCGCTTCGGGTAAACCGTTGGTCTGAAACCGGATCGTACCCGCGTCATAGAACACCGAGACCGTCGAGGCTTTGCCGACATGGTCGTACAGCAAGCTCCCACGGGTCAACGACCCGTTCAATGCCGAAACTCGCATCACATTCTCTGGCCAGGTCGGTCGCCAGATGATCAACAAACAGGTCGCGAAGCAAATGGCCGCCCCATGCACTCGGGATATGCGGAAAAGAAAAAGGGCGGCAACGGCAAGGACGATGTTGAACGCCGCGGCAACCGTCACGGCGCCATGGTACTTCATGGCGGGCATCAGTAGGCCGCCCATGACGAGCGACCCGACGATCGCGCCAATTGTGTTGCAAAAGTAGGTCCATGCGGAACCGCTAGCCGCTTCGGTCTCATCGCGAGCGAAAACCCTCGTTGCTAGCGGAAAGGTCGCTCCCACAAAAGTCGCTGTGGGCAAGAGGGTAATGATCGACGCAGCCACCTGCTGCGCCGTCATCGACATCGAGGACCACTGCGCAAAGGGTTCGCCCGCTAGCCGCTCAATCCAGCGGAATCCCAACGCGGCACTGACTGCGATCAGCGATTGGCAATACACGAACGCGACCGCCGCTCGATGGCGATCAGTCGCCAACCGCGAAGCAGCCAACCCGCCGATCGCTATTCCCAGCAAAAAACCGGCCAACATCGTTGCAAACGCAAATACACTGGCGCCGAGGAAGTGGCTCAGCATCCGCGTGAAAACGATCTCGTATCCAAAGGAAATCGCTCCGCTGATACCAACCAGCAGTGCAACCCAGCGAAGCCCTCCATGATCCAGCGGCGCCCGCGGCAACGTCGCCTTGATACGCTCAACAGGCGCCGTGCGATGGACAGCAAACGCTTCGTTCTTAACCATCACGATGACGAGAACGAAAACGGCGGCGTTTGCCGCAGCCCCCACCCAGACAGTCCGGCCAAGTCCAAGTGTGGGCATGCACAGAAACGCCGCAGCCAAAGTGCCCGTGACCGCTCCCAACGTATTGATGCCGTAGAGCAACCCGATGCGTCCGCCGAGTTGCGAATCGTTCCCCACGACAAATTTGGCCAACAACGGGAGTGTCGCACCCATCATCGCCGTGGGTATCAACACCAGGATCCAAGTGGTCGCAAAACCAAAAACGTCCTGTGCCAACGTTCCCGAGAGTGGGAGCGATGGGTCTCCACCGAGCAGGGCCACTTGCATTGACTGCGCCGCTCGAATTCCCCAAGGAATAAGGATTGCCGTCACGGCGATGGCGAGTTCAAGAAATCCGTAGAGCCAAACGGGCCGCGTGACACGATTGGCCAATTGTCCCGCGACGATCGAACCAACCGCTAACCCGCCCATGTAGGAGGAGAGAACGATCGCCAGCGACTCCTGGCTGGTGCCGAGGACAATGGCGAATTGCCTTAGCCATACGGTTTCGTAGACCAACGCCGCGAAACCGGACAGGAAGAAACAGAGCATCACGAGTCGCAGCAAACGTTGCTGCGTGACGTCACTGTCGTTTCGAGGCACGCTTCGCTCGCTTTTCGGTTAGCAAGAGGAAATGCCGGCCGACGAACTCACAATTCGTGGGCAGATCGAGAGGAGGCCTTACCGAGAGTCCCGATCATACCTCACCCACGCGCGATACTGCCACCCGATCTGCAAGGCAACCGGGCCATCACGCCTCGTTCGAGATCGCCGAACCGCGAGGAACGCCCGTGGAACGCCCGAACCCTCGAACGATCACATAATAAAAAACCGGGGTGAGGAAGATTCCGAAAAGGGTCACACCGAGCATGCCGGAGAATACGGCGATGCCAAGCGTGCGACGCATTTCCGCACCCGCGCCCACCGCCAAGGCAAGCGGAAGGACGCCGAGAATGAAGGCCAGCGACGTCATGATGATCGGCCGCAATCGCAGCCGACAGGCTTCAACAGTGGCATCAAATGGGGATGCCCCCTGAGCCGACTTCTCCTTCGCAAACTCGACAATCAGAATCGCGTTTTTACTCGCCAAGCCGACCAACACGATGAATCCGATCTGCACGAAAATATTGATGTCCATCGAGGCAATCGCCACGCCAGCGATCGAGCTCAGTAGGCACATGGGAACGACCAGGATCACCGCAAATGGAAGGCGAAGGCTCTCGTACTGCGCGGCCAAAACGAGGAACACAAGTACCACGGCCAAGGCGAAGACGAAAACGGCCGTGTTGCCGGCACGAATCTGCAATAGAGTCAACTCGGTCCATTGCAGGTTCATTCCTTGCGGAAGTTCACGCTCAGCAATGTCTTCAATCGTTCGAATGACTGTACCCGAGCTAACTCCTGGGACCGATCCACCGTTGACCGCAGCCGCAGTAACGCCGTTGTAGCGAATCACGAGCGCCGGCCCGCCCGTTTCGCTGACACGGCAGACGCTACCCAGAGGAACCATCTCGCCCTGGAGATTGCGAAGTTTCAACTGCCTGACCTGGTCGGGTCGCAGACGAAACTCGGGGTCACCCTGCAAATTGACCTGCCACGTGCGCCCGAACTGGTTGAAATCGTTGGTGTAGTAGCCGCCCAGGTAGAGCTGCAGCGTCAGAAAGACCTCACTCAGCGGCAGTCCCATCGCTTTGCAACGTTCGCGATCGATATCGACATACATCTGCGGCGTTCGCGCACGAAAGCCGCTGAACAGGCCGACCAGGCCAGGTTGCTCGTTGCCGCTCGTCGCCAGGACGTCGGAGGCTTCCTGGAGCGCATCGAGACCCAACGCCCCCGAGTCGCGAACGATGACTTTGAAACCGCCGGCGCTGCCAAGTCCATCCACCGGCGGAGCACCGAAAACCGCGACCGATGCCTCTTGTACTTCGCGGTAGAAGGCCGCCCTCAACTTGGAAGCGATCGCATCGGCGCCCATTTCGTCCCCATGGCGGTGATGAAACTCATCGAGAACCACGTAAACGGTCCCGTAGTTCGATCCGATCGCGTTCTGCACGATCGATTGACCCGCGATCGCGATCGTATGGGCAACCCCCGCGATGCCACCTGACCGGCCCGGGGCGTGACGGTCAACTTCGCGACGCCCTTCCCCATGCGACGAACTGCCCGCGCCCTCGGAGGAGATCCCCGCGCCGCGCGCAATCGATTCCACTTGAGCCATCACGGCTTGAGTTCGCTCGAGTGATGCCGAATCGGGCAACCTGACATCGACCAATAAATAGCCTTTGTCCTGCGACGGAATGAACCCGATTGGTACCCGTGTGAAGCCGAGATAGGTCAAAAACAAAAGCCCGACATAGACGGCAAGCACCGCGATACTGCCGCGAAGCAGCCATCCCACAACAAGGGCATAGAAGTCGGAGGTCTTTTGAAAGCCAATATTGAATAACCTGAAGAACCATCCGAAAAAGAAGTTGAGGATGACGGTGAAGGGGTCACGCTGCTCGTCTTTGGGTTTCAACAACAATCTGCACAATGCAGGACTGAGCGTCAGCGAGTTCACGGCCGAGAAAAAAGTCGAGACCGCGATCGTGAGGGCAAATTGACGGAAAAACTGTCCCGTGATACCCGAGATGAATGCGCACGGGATGAACACGCACATCAAGACAACCGAAATGGCGATGATGGGCCCGGTTACCTCGCTCATCGCCTTCTCCGCGGCCTCCGTGGCCGAAAGGCCCTTGTGCAAATGATGCTCCACGGCTTCGACGACAACGATCGCATCGTCGACCACGATTCCGATCGCCAACACCAAGCCAAAGAGTGAAAGGTTGTTGAGGCTAAACCCGAATCCGAGCATGACCGCGAAGGTGCCCACGATCGCAACCGGAACGGCGATCAGTGGAATCAGCGTCGCTCGCCACGACTGGAGAAAAGCGAGCACCACGATGGCGACGAGAATGATCGCGTCACGCAGCGCTTTGAACACTTCATGGATCGACTCGTCGATGAAGGGAGTCGTATCGTAAACGATCGCATAATCGAGATCTGGTGGAAAATTTTGCTTCAGTTCGTCCATACGGACGCGGATCAACTCGGCGGTCTGAAGCGCGTTGCTCCCCGGTTGCTGGAAGATGCCCAAGCCGATCGATGGCAGGCCGTCGAGGCTGCACGACGTGTCCTGCGTTTTGGCACCGAGCTGAATGCCGCCGAATGATTGACCGAGGTCATCGAGGCGGACATCCGTGACCAGGTCACGCATCCGCACGAGTTGGCCGTCGTCGCCGAACTTGACCACAATGTTGCCAAACTCGTCAGGCTCGGTCAGGCGCCCCAAGGTGCTGAGCGTGTATTGAAACGCTTGACCATGAGGCACGGGAGGACGGCCGAGCGATCCGGCGGCGACCTGCACGTTCTGCTCGCGGAGCGCCGCGACGACATCGCTGGCCGACAAGTTTCTCGCCGCCATCCGCTCGGGATCGAGCCACACTCGCATGCTGTAATCGAGTTGGCCGAGGTAAGTCACGTCGCCAACGCCGTTGATTTGCGCCAGCTCATCGCGAATCTGGATCGTCGCGTAGTTGCTCAGATAAAGCTGGTCGTAAGTTCCCTCAGGCGACACAAGGTTAACCACCAGGAGGATGCTGGGGGACTTCTTCTTGACGCTGACGCCGGTCTGTTTGACCTCGCTGGGAAGCGCGGGTAACGCCAAATTGACGCGGTTCTGGACAAGCACTTGGGCCATGTCGAGGTCGGTTCCGACCTCGAAGGTAACCGTCAAGTTGTAGCCGCCATCGTTCGTGCACTGCGAGCTCATGTAGAGCATGTTCTCGACGCCAATCACCTGCTGTTCGATCGATGCGGCAACGGTGTCCGCAACGACTTTCGAACTCGCACCCGGGTAATTGCAGCTCACCTGAACCGTAGGCGGTGTGATCTCGGGGTACTGTGCGACCGGAAGAATGCCAACCGCGATGGCACCGGAAAGCGTAATGATCACCGAGATCACGGCCGCGAAAATGGGCCGGTGGATGAAGAAATTTGCCATGCGTGTTAGCGTTCCTCACCGGAGAGGATGGGCGGTTTGGCCAACGTTTGCATCGGCTCGGGCTCCACTTGCTGACCCGGCTTGACTCGCTGCATGCCCCGGACGATGACGCGTTCACCTGCCTGCAAACCGGACGTGATGATTCGCATCTCGCCCCGCTGATCACCCAGATCGACGGTTCGACGGGTTGCCACATCGTCGTTGCCGACGACATAAACAAACTTCAGGTTTTGATCCGTCGAAAGGGCCTGCTCCGGAATCATCAGCGCCTGATACGGTTCACTGACCGGGATCCGAACCCGCACAAAAAGTCCACTCACAAGGACATGGTCCGCGTTCTCAAAGACCCCGCGGACCCGGGCCGTTCCCGTGCTCTTTTGAACTTGGATCGAGGCGAAGTCGAGTTTCCCCGCGTGCTTAAATTCCGTCTCATCCGCAAGTTGCACGTAGCAAGCGATCTCAGAATCGCGGAGACTCCCTGGCGCCGAACCAGGTTCGCGGAGACGTTGACGCCTGTAACGCAGCAGGGATCGTTCATCGACATCAAAGTAGACATGCATCGGCTGCTCGTTGACGATCTTCGTCAGCAAGGTGCCGGATGCTTGTCCGCCCGTAAGCAGATTGCCACGGGTAACCAGCGCGCGATCGATCCGCCCGCTAATGGGTGCGTTGATTTGAGTGTATCTCAAGTCAATGGCCGTTCGGTCCGCATCGGCCTTCGCCGCCGCGATCGTCGCTTCGGCAGCCGCAACCGCCGCCACCGTTTCATCGTATTCCTCCCGACTCACCGCACCCGAAGGGAGCAATTTGTCGTTGCGAGCCAACTTCGACTTGGCCAGCTCAAAATTTGCAGTGTTGAGATCGATCCGTGACAACGACTGATTGTGGATCGCCGCGTACTCATCCGGCTCGATAGTGAACAGCGTCTGCCCTTCGCTAACCATGTCACCATCAGAAAATTCAACCGATTTCAGATAGCCAAACACCCGCGCCCGAACCTCGACGGTCTCCGAGGCCTCGGTTTGGCCCGTGTACTCGTCGGCGTCGATCGTTTCCTGCGATACAACCTCGGTCACCGTGACCCTTGGCACCGGAAGCGGGGCGGTGGCGGGCGCTTCACGATGGCAACCGCCGATCGCGGGGAATATCGCTAAACATGCAGCGGCCAGGACAAACGCAGTGGGAGCGCGATCACGATTTCGCAACATGGTTTTGTCCACACGGTCGAGAAAAGCGAGTACATCGAGCACGGAGTTCTACCGATCCGGCAATGGGTTGTCACCTGGCAGCCTCGACGAGGCGCCGCAAAGACTCCGTACCTCCGCTACCAATTCCACCAGGTGATCGAGAGTTGTAGCACGGTCGCAACCGAAACCCAGAGGAAGTACGGCACCTGCGCCACCGCAACCCATTTGTGATAACCCCAAACGGCAACCATCATCCACAAGATGGTCGCCCACACGATCACGATGTCCGCGGCCGCCAATGGCAAATTTCGCAGGCCAAACTGGATGGGCGTGAAGATCAGGTTGGCGACCAGGTTGATCGCGAACGGCAGCGCGACTCTCCACGGCAGTTTCTTCCGGATCACTTGCGCAAACACGAAACCAAAAGTGACGAAAATCACGGGGTAGAGAATCTGCCAGATCGTGCCGATCGTCGACGGCGCCGGTGTCCACGAGGGCTTTTCCAGCCCGTTGTACCACTCTAGCCACGTCATGATCGCACTTGCCTCGGCATCTACCGGAGTATGCATCCGCGCGGACTTCGCACGGAGTTTGGCGAAGTCGGGCGATTTCGCGTACTCCTGCTTACTCGGTAGGATGGTACCGGTTCAGGAATACGCGGGGAAGCTAATGACGACCGTATTGAAGTACAAGACGAACTTAAATTGCGGCAATTGCGTCGCCGCGGTAAAGCCCCTTTTGGATGGCGAAATCTCGGTCACGCGTTGGTCGGTTGACACCACGGACCCGCGGAAAGTGTTGACCGTCGAGGGAGAAAACCTTTCCCCAAAACAAATCGAACAGCACGTTGCCGATGCGGGGTTCAAGGTGCTTGGCGAGATCGATGCGGAAACGCCTTCGGTAAGGCCCGAGCCAAAATCGTTCTGGCAGACCTACAAGCCGCTGCTGTTGGTCGTTGGCTATCTGGTCGGCATCGTCTGCATCGTGGAATACAACGCCGGGTCATTCGACACGATGCGGGCAATGGGGAACTTCATGGGCGGATTCTTCCTGGCCTTCTCGTTCTTCAAATTGCTCGATCTGCGTGGATTCGTGGACGCCTTCCAATCCTACGATGTGTTGGCTCGCCCGTTTAGGACGTACGGCTTTGTTTACCCATTCATCGAACTGGGGCTTGGCGTGGCCTATTTGACGAGATTCGCACCCATCGCCACCAATCTCGTGACGTTGATCGTGATGCTGGTCGGAATCGTCGGCGTCTCGCAGGCATTGTTCCAGAAGCGGCGGATTCTTTGCGCCTGCCTTGGGACCGTATTCGACCTGCCGATGTCGAAAGTCACATTCATCGAGGACGGAACCATGGCCGCGATGGCGGCGCTGATGCTCTGGCGCTTGCTCTATTGAAGCGAGATTCCGGTATCCAGCTCGGGAAGTCGACGATGGCCTCGACGCAAGGAGAACGGCGATCAGATTTCGCCCCAGTGTAACGCTGCCTGACATTGGCCTAACGCGAATCGGCGACTATAAGAGTAGCCACTTCAGGCAACAACAAACGGAGAAGTGGCCTCGTTGACAAGCGCGCCGAAACAGCAGGGACAAGGATCCAGGTTGACATGATGAGCGAAGATCTTCATGACTTAGCAGCGCTCCTGAAACAAGAGCGAGACACCCTGCTCGCGCGGTGGCGGGATCAAGTGCGGGCGCTCCCTTCGGCCCGCAATCTTGACGTCCCTTCGCTCAACGACCACATGCCTGGCGTACTTGACGAATTGGCGACGGCTCTCGAATCGAACTCCGAGAAAACGATTCCGGAAGCGACCAGCGAAAGCAGCCCTCCGGCTCATGGACTGCAGCGTCTTCAAGAGGGATTCGACATCGAAGAGGTCGTAGCCGAATACAACATCCTCCGCGGCTGCATCCACGACCTCGCGGATGAGAACGGTCGAAACCTACAGGGAAAGCCGTTCCACATTATCAACCGAGTCTTCGACCATGCGATTGGCCTGGCATTGCAGACCTATACCAAACAGCGGGAACTGGATTTGCAGCGACGTCGTGAAGAGTACCTCGCCTTTGTGGCGCACGATCTTCGCACGCCCCTGAACGCTATCGCCC
>JBGTCJ010000376.1:0-2987 GCA_041748895.1 Pirellulaceae bacterium | reverse complement strand
GCCAACAGGAGCCGCTCGCTCCTTTCGTCCGCCGGCACTTGGTTGTCGGTGAGCAACATCAGGTGGGTTCCCAAATGAGGAATCACATCCTTTTCGACGTCAATCCGCGGGCCGTCCTCATCATCTCGTATGCCGTCGATCATGGGACGAAAGATGTCGTCGCCAAAGGCATCATTGAATAGGCTTTCCGAAGCCCAGAATGCGTCAGCCAGATTCCAATTCAACCGTGTGAACGTGGCGATCCCATCCCCCACCCATGTGGGCACGGCCTGAGCATCGGAGTTGGGAAAATGTAGCATTCGAGCGGCCAATCGGTACCGATCGTCCGCGTCGGTCGTCGGCGGGGCCCAAATGAAGCCGTGATGAAACAAATCGTACTGCGCGTGGCCAATGGTCAATTGCCCCCCAGCGGCTCGGATCGCGTCAAAGCCCTGACGCTCGAGCAAACTGAGCACGTCGACCTGGCGTCCACGATCGATTCCTACGGCCCGCTTGATGACGCGGCCCATATCCAGTGGCCGCGCAAACCACTGCACACCGACGACGCCCGAGGGTTTTCCATCGACATCACCCAGTTTGACGCCCGCGAACTGCTCGGCGACATGAGTGAAGTCAGCGGCATCGGCCAAACGCGGGCCATCGGCATTGCCCGCAACGGCGTCCAACAACGATTCGATGACCTCGGGGCGGTCAGCGGCAATCAACCGCTCGTCGTTGACGGTGATCGCAACCTGCTCGATCTGAATTTGCCCCGGCAGCGGCTTGAGCCGATAAATGCGGACATCCTCATCGCGATGCCGTTTGTCGCTCCGAGTGGCGCCGCCAGCCTTGAGGTCGCGGTCGACTTGTTCGATGGCCGCGTCCGCCCGGGCTCGAAGGCCACGGATGTCCGCGATCACGGCGACCGCGAACGGCCGACGCGCGTCGCTGAAGGGCAACCAAGTCATCACCGTCTCACCCGATGCGATCTCCAGCAGGTCGTACAATCGGATGCCGACCTGAATGTCTGCGGATCGAAGGCGATCCCGTGCGCGTTCTTTTTGATTCTCGACGAACGGCTTCATCTGCGGGTCCTCCGCCAAACGTGAAAGCGTCGTCGTTTTCCACGCATCGCAAAAAGCGGGCATGTCGGGGACTCGAACCATCCCAACGGCGGTGTCGGGAATCAACTTCGTTGCCTCGATGAACTGTCCCCGGGCTGCCGGCGATCCCGCAATCACCCCCACCAAGAAGAGGATTGGGAGTCGTAGGTCGCCCGCGGCTGGTCGCCGATGAGATAAAGGTATCATTCGCAAGTTTGTGGCACTTGAGGTGCCGTTGATTCACGGTTCGATGACGCGTCAGTCCATTTTCATGTCGCGCAGGTCCTGGGCATTCTCGGCCCGAAACGCTGGACGACAGCCGCCTGGTCCGCCCCCGGCAGGCTCCTTATGTTATCCAATCGCTAGGGCAGCCGAAATGCCGTCCCCGCACCGACCGGGGCGGATTCGCCCGCCCCGCCCTCACCCCCCAAGCCTCACTCATGACCGACGCCGAGAATCTCCACTACGAGAACCCGCTGATCAGTCGCTACGCGTCAGCCGAAATGTCCACCATTTGGGGAAATCAAAGGCGTTTCCAGGTCTGGAGGTCGCTGTGGGTCGCGCTCGCCGAGGCGCAGCAGCAGCTCGGCCTCGAGATCACTCAAGAGCAATTGGGGCAACTTCGCGATTTCCAGAATCGCCTGAACCTCGACGTCGCGATCCGCTACGAGCGAAAATTACGACATGACGTGATGGCTCATGTCCACGCCTACGGTGACCAGTGTCCCGCGGCCAAGCCGATCATCCACCTCGGAGCAACGAGTTGCTTCATCACCGATAACGCCGATCTGATCCTGATGCGAGATTCGCTACGGTTGATCGCGTCGAGATTGGCCGCGGTCATCGATCACCTCGCGACTTTTGCCGGGCGTCACCGCGATCTGCCCTGCCTCGCGTTCACCCACCTGCAACCGGCACAACCCACCACGGTCGGTAAACGATGCTGCCTCTGGATTTACGACCTCGTGATCGATCTCGAATCGATCGAACATCGTCTCTCAACGCTCAAGGCGCGTTCGACCAAAGGGACGACCGGGACGCAGGCCAGTTTCCTCCAACTCTTCGGCGGTGATCACGCCAAGGTTCGCGAGCTCGAACGACGCGTTGCCACAGCGATCGGATTCGATCAGGTCTACGCGGTTACCGGGCAAACCTACCCGAGAAAGGTCGACAGCCAGATCCTCGACTCGCTCAGCGGGATCTCTCAGGGACTTCACAAGACCGCGACCGATCTGCGGCTCTTGGCCAGCCGCAAGGAAGTGGAGGAGCCGTTTGAAGAGCACCAGATCGGAAGTTCGGCGATGGCCTACAAACGCAATCCGATGCGGAGCGAGCGGATTTGCGCGCTGGCGAGGTTCGTCATCAGCCTGCAGTCGAGCGCCGCCGCGACCGCCGCGACCCAGTGGCTCGAACGAACGCTCGACGACAGTGCCAATCGAAGGCTGACGATCCCGCAGGCGTTTCTCGCCGTCGATGCGTGCCTGGTCCTGATGCAAAATGTCGCCGAGGGGATCGTCGTCTATCCCGCGACGATCGCCAAAAACCTTGCCGCCGAATTACCCTTCATGGCGACCGAAGCGATTCTGATGCAAGCGGCGAGCGCGGGTGGCGATCGACAGGAGTATCACGAAGCGATCCGCGTTCATAGCCAAGCCGCCGCGCTGCGAGTCAAGTCGGAGGGGCTCGACAATGACCTTTTGGATCGCTTGAAGGGCGATGCCATGTTCGCCCACCTCGATCTCGATCGCGTTTGCGACCCGTCGCGATTCGTCGGTCGGGCGCCCGAGCAGGTCGATGAATTCATCGCCGAGCATGTCGACCCGATCCGCGCGCGATACGCCGGCAAGCGAGTCACCGCCGAAGTCCATGTCTAAAAGGGGTCAGGCCCCAAAAATGCGAAGCACC
>JBGTCJ010000375.1:0-3685 GCA_041748895.1 Pirellulaceae bacterium | reverse complement strand
CGCGGCGAATCCAGTCGCAAGATTTTCAATAGATTCACACTCACGTTCTCGCTCTGCCCTGGGCTATCGCATCTCAGCCCTTCGGGCTTGGTTTCGTTCCCGTCCTTTCGGCCTTCGGGCTCGGCGCCTCATCGTTCGGCGCGCGAACACCGCTACCTCACCGCGACGGCGCGGCGGATCTGCGCGGCGACGATCGCGTCGTGCTCGTTGGCCAATCGCGTTTGCAACGCCTGCTTAACCGCCGCATCGTTCATCGTCGCCAACGTCGAAATCGCCCTCAACCGAACCTCGCGATTGGAATCCTCGGCGAGCCACAGCAACCACGGCCGCGGGTCGATGTTCGATCGACGGACGATCGACTCGAGCAACCCCAAACGAACCTCGACCTGAGGGGCCGCGAGCTGATTGGCGATCCGGATCTCCTCGTTCGACAATCCACGGCGAACCAATTCTTCGACCGCCTCGTCTCTCAGGTCCGCCTGTTGGCTACCGAGCAAACCGATCACCGACCGGGTGTTGTACGTTTCCAGCGCCGAGCGAGTGATCGCACCCTGCTCGACGGGCTCGGCCGGCGGACGATGCAATGCCGTGATCGCGCCCACCGCGGTCTGGTTGGTCTGGGTGGGCGTTTGACTCCACACGGCCGGCTTGGCCACGGTCGCCTCCTCAGGTGCACCCACCTCGCGCGGAACACGCAGCGGCAAAGGGACGAGCCGCGCGGCGTGCGCGAGCGGCATCGCCGCGGCTTCACCGATTTCCTGATGATCGCCTTGACCCAATGCAGCCAACGAACGCTCGTCGATGCCCAACGATCGCTCGCCGGTGCCGGTCGCTGAGGTATCGTGATCCGATCGGCGCGAAGTCAGCTGCGCCAGCAGCGACGTCGCGTCTTGGTAGGCACGGTCCATGTCGGGATCGCTTCGATCGACGCACTCCGCAATCGTCTGATTGAGCAATTGGGTGACCCAGCCCACACGCTGGGGCGGCAGCGTCGCGGCCACTTCGGTCAATCCCGCCAACATTTGGCGGTGCGCGGCGACCATCGCGGAATTCTCGCGAGTCGACCACTGGTCCTGATGTTCGCGAAGCAGTTCCAGCGCGGTTGCCGCGACGCTTTCCTGCTCAGCCGCGACTCGTCTCGCCAAGGTCTGCGTCGCCAAATCGCCCAAAGCATCGATCTGCAACAGCCGTTCGATCTGCTCCCCCGGCGGCAATTGCGAAAGCCCATCGACCCATCGGTCCAGCAGCCACACGCGCGTGCGCGACTGAGCGACGATCACTACGGCCAGCAATCCGCCAAGTATCCCCAAACCCTGCATCTTCGCCATCACACCCGCCAGGCGACGACGAGGTGGACGGACGACAAACGGGTTATCATTCGTTGGGAACATGAGCGACAGCGATCAAAGGCAACCACGTGAACGACGCTTGGGTGAGCCGATAGCGGCGTGGGGCAAACCGCCGCGGGGCCGATTGTTCACTCAAGCCGCTATCCAAGACAAGATCAAACCGTCGTATCGAAATCGTAACGCGTGGCGCGGATCGCCGCGGCAATCACGTCAACATCGTCGCAGGTCACCAGATCGACATGCCCAATTCGGCTGGGAAGCACAAACCGCAGTTTCCCGTGAGCCACCTTCTTGTCGGTCCGCATGACCCGCAGCATCGCATCGGGGTCGGCGTCGGCCCAGACCGTCGGCAGGTTGCAGCGGCGAATCAGGTCGCGTTGGCGGTCGATCATTTGGACATCGACCCTGCCCAACGAGTGCGCCATGCGCGCGGCCATTTCCATTCCCACCGCCACCGCCTCCCCATGCAGCATCGTCCCATAGCCTGCCGTTGCCTCGATCGCGTGAGCGAACGTGTGACCGTAGTTGAGGATCGCGCGACGCCCCGACGTCTCCCGCTCGTCATCCGCGACCACGCTCGCCTTGATCTCACAACTCCTGGCAATCGCATGACGAATCGCATCGTTTTGACGATCGGCCAGCGGGGCAGCGTTCTGCTCGAGCCAAGCAAAGAAATCGGCGTCCTCGATCACGCCGTACTTGATCACTTCGGCCAATCCACTGACGAACGTCGGGTAGGGCAGCGTGTCGAGGGCCTGGGTGTCGATGACCACCAGCGACGGCTGCCAAAACGCCCCCACCATGTTCTTTCCCGAGGGCAAGTTGATGCCGGTTTTTCCCCCCACACTGCTGTCGACCATCGCTAGCAGCGTCGTGGGGACCTGCACCAAGCGGATCCCACGAGCGAACGACGCGGCCGCGAAACCGGCGAGGTCACCTACGACACCGCCCCCGATCGCGATCAGCACCGATTTGCGGTCCGCATCGCACTGGTGCATCCATTGCCAGAGGCTCGCCAAACACTCGATCGACTTGCTCGACTCTCCAGCGGGAACGCGAGTCAGATCGCAGCGACACTCACGTGAAAGAGAATCCGCCAGCGGTTGGGCGAAGCGTTCCCAAACCGCCTCGTCGGCGACGATCATCGCGTGCGTCAAATCGCCAAGCTCCGACATCAACCGCGCCGGTAGCGCCGCCCATTGGTCGGATGTGATCAGAATCTCATACGAGCGCTGCCCAAGCTTCACGGGGATCCGCAGCTCCGCCGATTCTGTCGATCCAGCGGGGATCGACTTCGAATTTTCCGAGCGTGGCGGGGCGGTCGTGGGGCGCGTGCTATCCGACGGTTTCTGCATCAGGAGGGCCAAGGTTCACCCGTTCGCGGCCGAGCGATGATCGGAATCAGGAACACAACCCGATCCGCGATTCGGGTGGATGGCGAGAACACACGAAGCAGAGCCATGAACTTCGCTTAGTGTACGGCGCAGTCGCCCATTCCGCGATACAAGCCGCCATTCGCGAGCATGCGGACAGTAAATCAAATCAACAGTCCGCGGGCTCGCCAGAAAATACGAGCCGCTATGCGCAAGCATGCGGACAGTAAATCAAACATCCAAAATACCAGCCGCTATGCGCAAGCATGCGGACAGTAGCCCACTACAACCGTAAGCGTCCAGCAGCGACAGGTGGGGTGGCGTTAGCTGAGCAGTTGCCTTCTTAGGTTTCGGCGGCGTGCAGCGTTGTATTGCTTGCGGTCCGCCTTGTCGCGGCGCTCTTCCTGCCGATACACACGAATCGCCTCCGGGTGTGACTGCTTCCAGATGTCCGGTAGCAGGCGCGCGTAGTCCGTGCAGCCATCCAGGAGTTGCCTCAGGATGTCCTCGATGTAAGCGCGAGAGTCCAGATCATGACGACGCGCGCTGCTGACCAGGCTCATCATCTTCGCGCTGCGCTCGCCACTGGCGACGTTCGAAACAAACAGCCAAGCCTTCCTTCCTATCGCAACCTGCTTCATCAGTTGTTCCACCAGGTTATTGTCGATCGGGATCCGGCCATCCCCGACAAACACGCTCAACGCTCGCCAGTGATTGCGAATGTATCGAAGCGCCTCACCAAAGTCACTCTTGGGAAGAACCTCCGAAACCACCGGACTATCAAGCCACTTGCGGATCGAATTCAATACCGCAACCGAATCACGTTCACGCAGGCTCTGACGCTGATCGGCCGAGTACGCTTTCGCTCGCGTCTCGATGTCGTACAACGCCTGGATCATACCGACCAGCTGTTCCGATTCTTTCTCATACGTCAATGCGTCGGCAATTTTCCTTCGCGCGTGC
>JBGTCJ010000374.1:0-13263 GCA_041748895.1 Pirellulaceae bacterium | reverse complement strand
TCACATCGCTACTGTTCGGCTTGTTCCATGTGCTCACAGGGAGCGCGTTGCTGATTGAGCGTTTTCTACCCACCACTTTGATGGGCATTTTCCTGGGCTGGGTTGCGTACCGAACGGGAAGCATCTTCCCGGGTATTGTTCTTCACGCGGTCCACAACGGCCTGTTGAATCTGGTTGCGATTCACCGAGACCGGCTCAAATTTCTAACGATCGACGAAGCCTCGACGGGCCATCTACCGGCGACCTGGCTGCTCGTCACCGCGATCGTCACGGTGACCGGGTGCGGGACTGTTTGGCTGGCCACACGTCGCGATCACCCGTCGCCCAGTTCCGATTCGATCGCTTGACGTAGCGCCACATCGTCGGGCGCGGTGCTAGGGGAAAACCGGTTGACCAAGTTGCCACTGCGATCGATCAAAAACTTCTCAAAGTTCCAACTGATTTTTCCACTCCCCACGGGTTGAGTGTCCTTGCCGGTGAGAAACTGGTAGATCGGTGCGGCACTGGGCCCGTTGACATCGACCTTGCTGAATAACGGAAAAGTGACCCGATACTTTGTGCTGCAGAACTCCTTGATTTCCGATTCGGTGCCGGGTTCCTGGCGTCCAAACTGGTTGCAAGGGAAGGCGAGCACGACAAAGCCGCGGTCTTTATGCTGCAGATAAAGCTCCTGTAGGCCGGCGTACTGTGGCGTCAATCCGCACTGGCTCGCGACATTCACAACCAAAACGACTTGACCCTCGTACTGCTTCAAATCGACCACTTCGCCGTCGATTTTTTTTGCCTGAAAGTGAAGAGCACCCTCATGGTTCTTGGCATCTGCAGTCATTTGAATCGTCGCACAAAGTAGGAAGGGAATGAGGAAGGACAGGATGGATCGCATCGTTGTGGTCTCCGAAATGAAAGAGCATGGGTTCGAGGCTGGGGCGTCGGTTCCGGGGGCAGTCTAGCCGGCGTGAACAGCCCTCCAAATCCGAGATTGCTCGGTTTCTGGCGCCAGACGTTGGTTTAGCTTCGCGCCGCCGCTCGATCCATGGCCCGAAAAGTGATTGATTTGCAGGCTTTTCCGGGTTCGATTGCTACCGCAGCCCGGGTCAGTGATCCGGAACTTCATCACTGTGGCGGGGTTTCGATCATGAGGAGTGGGCAGGGCAGGATGGTATCCGCAATCGCCTCGATCCGCTCAGATTGGGCTCGGCAATGTGACTCATCGACCCGCGTGAGTGCCCCACTTTGGTTCCGACTGAGTAAGATTTAACAGGTGCGCCCAACGGGCGGCTTCGAAAAACACGAATGGTAATTCCAAGACCAATTCATATGGCAGCTTCTCTTCGACACCACCGGCGTTTTAACCCGCGGCGTTTGGCCACTAGGCAGCTTTGGCGACGTGGTTTTGCCGTATGGGTGCCGATTCTTGCAGTGGCGCTGCCGATTCTGGCGAGCGATCGACCCGTGATCGCTCAGGATGCAGAGGGAGTTGTCGAAAGCGCCACCGCCACGACGGTGGAGGGCCCGCTGCGCGACGACGGGGTCCCATCGCTGCAACCGTCCGGGCCAAATCAGGAATTCTCGATTAATTTTTCGGGTGCCGAATGGCGCGTCGTCTTGGATTGGTTGGCCGATCAAGCGGACCTATCGTTACAGGCGGATCGCTATCCGACGGGCACGGTGAACTACGCCGATCCGACGCGGACCTACACGCTGACCGAGACGATGGACGTGCTCAATCGGCTTTTGCTCGATCGCGGTTTCGCTCTCGTTCGCCGCGGAAGGCTTGCGATGCTGATCGATCTTGAGGTCGACAACGCGCGTGCACTGATCAGTGAAGTGGCCGAGTTGGTCACGCCCGATGAGTTAGACGACCGCGGTCACTACGACATCGTCAAGTGCGTATTCCCTTTGGGTACGGTCACCGCGGCCGTGGCAAAGGACGAAATCGGGCAAATGGTTGGCCCTTCGGGGCAGGTAACGGTGCTCGATAGCACGAAGCAGGCAATCGTCACGGACACCGGGGCACGGTTGAAGGCGATCCGAGCGTTGTTGCAAAATGCGACCGCCGCAGGTAGCGACGTCACGGAGATTGTTCTCAAGCACCGCGTGGTTGACGAACTGTTGGAAATCGCTCGCCCGCTGTTGGGGTTGGAGCCGGGTGTCAATTCGAACGGTGATATCCGCATCGCAACGGGGCTTTATGGCGATCGTTTGTACGCCACGGGGGATCCTGCTCTACGAGCACAGTTGCAGAGGATTATCGAGACGGCGGACACACCGATGCCGACGATTGCGGGTGGGGATGGAGCCGAGATCCAAGCCGTAACGCTCGAGAATTACGCGATCACCGGGGTCGCGCCGTCGACGGTCATCGACGTTCTTCAGACGCTCCTTGCCGGTGTCCCGGACACTCGCATCGGCCTTGATCCGCTTTCGAACGGAATTATCGCCTACGCGCGCCCGGAAACACACGCCCTGATTCAGCAGACGATCGACAAGCTCGAGGGGCGTGGGTCGACCTTTGAGATCATCCAATTGCGCCGGCTCGAACCCTCCCAGGCGCTCCTGACCATCAACAAGTTCTTCGGGATCACCGCCGAAAACAAAAACGACGGACCAACGATTGACGGCGACCCGGCAACCAACCGATTGTGGGTTCGCGGGACGCCCGAGCAAATCAAGTTGGTTCGTGACCTGATCAGCCAATTGGAGGGAGCGGATGCTGGAGGACCTTTGGGAGATCGCGTTCGCGTGCTTCCCTACACGGGACGCACCGCCGAAGAGACGTTGCAGCAACTTGAGATGCTTTGGAACGTGACGGGGCGGACCAATCGGATTCGAATGGCAACGCCATCCAGTGGTACCACGGGAACATCATCGGGTACGGCTTTCCCTCAGAAGCGAGTCGGTGGAGCGAACGGCGATTCGGCCAAACCGGCGCCGGTTCAGCCCGGCCAACCGGCCTCAACGCCGGGCAAAGAAATCTCGGCCGACGCGACGCCTCAGGAGGCGCGATTGCCGGCTCCCAATCCATTCTCGTCCGCCGTTCGATTGATCGCCGAGCCGGTCGAGGGTGACGAGAGCACGGTCATCCAGACTCCTGGCGGTGACATCATCGTCAGCATGACACCGGCAGGAATGATCATTGCTTCGGAAGACCCGCAGGCGCTTGCAGACTTTGAACAGTTGATGCGGACGTTGGCCGATCAGTCTGGGGCGGCCGGTGCCCAGCCGACGGTTTTTTGGCTCAAGTACGCCAAGGCCAATGAGGCGGCGGATTTGGCGACCAAGATCCTCGGTGGAGGATCGGGTTCGAGCACAGGGGGGGGCGTCGGCGGGTCGTTGCTCGGCGAAATTGGGGGCGGGATGCTTGGCGGCCTGCTTGGGCTCGGTGGTGGCGGTGGCTCGAGCGGGGACAGCGGGCCGATCCTCACGACGACCGGATCGGTCAGTATCATTCCCGACGCGAGACTCAATGCCTTGATCGTTCAGGCCAACGCAATGGACATGCGAATGGTTGAGATGGTGCTGGAGGTGATCGACCGCGAAGAAAGCCCCGAAGACGTCCGGACGCTACCGCGTCCTCAATTGATCCCCGTGATCTACCAAAGTGCTAGTGATGTGGCGACGATCATCAAATCGATCTACGCCGATCGATCAGGGGAACAGAGCTCGAGACAGCAGCAACAGCCGTCACCGCAAGATTTTATCAACGCCCTTCGCGGGGGTGGAAGCAGTGGTGGAGGTGGACGGGGCGGCCGAAACGAGGAGGCCAGTAAACCGACGCCTGTCAATGTCGCGGTTGACACTCGCAGCAATTCATTGATCGTGACAGCCATCCCGCAGGATGTCGAGGACATTCGCTTGCTCGTTGAAGCGATCGACGCTGGCGGGATGCAGACCGAGGAAACGGTCGAAATCGTTACCCTCGGTGGCAATGTCAAGTCGAGCGTGGTTCAGCAGGCCCTCGAGTCGGTGCTCGGGACCAAGGTGAAATCGAGTTCGTCATCGTCAACCGCCAGCAGCGGATCGTCGCAATCCCCATCGTCTAGCAGCGATGCCAGCGCCGATGATATCCAGCGGCGAATGGAGTTTTTTCGTCAGATGCGTGAGCGTGGCGGCTTCGGCGGAGGCCCGCCGGGAGGCGGAAGTCCCTTCGGTGGTGGAAGTCCCTTTGGTGGCGGAGGTCCACCGGGAGGCTTTGGCGGTGGCTCTTCAGGCGGCAGTCCGTTCGGCGGGCGTGGCGGTCCGCCAGGCGGAACGGGTGGTAGCGACCGAGGAAGCCGTGGAGGAAGATAAAGCCCGTAGGACTCGCCTTTGCTCGCGCATGAACCCGCCTTGCCTCAACTCTCCCCGAGGTCCCCGATGCTTCCGATGATCATGCACGCCGGTGAAATTTTGCGTCGTCGTGGACTACTGACCGATGACCAGCTTCGCCAATCGCTTTCGGATGACGGCAGCAGTGTGATTCAGTCGGCCGTGAGCCGCGGTTACGTCGACGAAGCCGATGCGTTGCGGGCGCTCGCCGAGGAGGCGGGACTGGACTTCGTGGACCTACGCGAATACGAAGTGGACCTCACGGCATTGAAGGGTTTCCCGCAGAAGCTGATCTACCGTCACGGGTTGTTTCCCATCGGACGCGACAATGGTTCGATCATTGTGGCGACCTCCGACCCGCTTGATCTCTACCCGCTGGACGAAGCCAGTGCGGCGACCAGCAAGCACTTGATTCCGGTCGTGGCCGAACGGGGCGAGATCGCTCGGTTGGTCAAGCGGCACATGGGGGTGGGGAGCGAAACGGTCGAAGGTCTGGTTGCTGCCGCCGAAGAGGAGAGCGGCGTTGAATTGCTTGAGGACATCGAGTCCGATGGCAGTGAATTGTCCGAAATGGCGCAGGAAGCGTCAGTGGTTCGGCTCGTGAACGAAATTTTGCTCGAAGCGATCGATTCTCGGGCGAGCGATATTCACATCGAATCGCAGTCCGACGGGTTGGTCGTCCGCTATCGAATCGACGGCATACTCCACCCCCAACCGGTTCCGCCAGAAATCAATCGCTTTCAAGCCGCGATCATCAGCCGCCTGAAGATCATGTCGCGGCTCAATATTGCGGAAAAGCGTTTGCCTCAGGACGGCCGAATCAAGCTTCGCGTGCAGGGCCGTGAGGTCGACATCCGCGTCAGTGTGATCCCAATGATCCACGGCGAGGGCCTCGTGATGCGTGTTCTCGACAAGGGGAACATGGTTTTCGACCTTCGCGGGCTCGGGATGGCCGAGGAGATCTACAAGACCTACCACGACCTGATTCGCATGCCGCACGGAATCATCTTGGTCACCGGACCGACGGGGAGCGGTAAAACGACGACGCTCTACAGCAGTCTGATGGAGATTCGGGGTCCCGACAACAAGATCATCACGACCGAAGACCCGGTCGAATACCAGCTCGATGGGATCAATCAAATCCAGGTTCATCCCAAGATTGGTTTGACGTTCGCAGCTAGCCTTCGCGCCATTTTGCGTCATGACCCCGACGTGGTCCTGGTCGGCGAAATCCGCGACTTCGAGACCGCTGAGAACGCCATCCAAGCTTCGCTCACGGGGCACCTGGTGTTTAGCACGTTGCACACCAACGATGCGGCGGGCGCCTACACGCGAATGATCGATATGGGCGTCGAGCCCTTCTTGGTCGCCAGTACGGTGGAGGCAGTCATGGCGCAGCGGCTGATCCGGCGGCTTTGCCCGGGGTGCAAGACTCCCTACAAGCCGACCCGAAGTGATTTGCCTCCCGACTTTCCATGGGAGGATCTCGACGATCGTCCGCTGTACCGAAGTGGTGGCTGCCGCGCCTGTCGAAATGTCGGCTACACCGGCCGTTTCGGGATCTACGAGTTGCTGGTGACAACTGAACCGGTCCGGCAGCTGGCCCACGACCGCGCGAGCAGTTGGGAGATTCGAAAGGCCGCGTTGGCCGAAGGGATGAGACCCTTGCGGATGGATGCGTGGGACAAGGCGATGGTGGGGCAAACGAGCGTCGAAGAAGTCGTACGCCTGACGAAAGGCGACCGTATCTGATGCCAGAGTTTGCTTACGTCGCTCGCAACCTCGCGGGACAACGGATTACCGGAACGATCGAGGCGGGCAACCCGCGCGATGCGACCACCCAGTTGACGGCCAAGAGTCTGTTTCCGGTCGAGCTGAAGGTTTCCGATGGTCAGGCCACGGGCACGGTAGCCAGTCGACGGATGAAGCGGGTGAAGGGCCAAGTGATGGCCACGTTTTATTCCCAATTGGCCTCGCTGCTCAGAAGTGGCGTGCCGATGTTGCGTTCTCTGACCGTGCTCTCCCAGCAATCGACTGACGCGACGCTGTCGATGGTTTTGACCGAGTTGAGGGGTCGTGTCGAAGACGGCGAGCCGCTCGGGCAAGCCATGGCGCGCTATCCAAAAGTCTTCAGTGAGATGGCGGTGAACATGACCCGCGCCGGCGCCGAGGGTGGATTCCTCGAAGACGCCCTCGAGCGAGTCGGCTCATTCACCGAGCTCCAGGAAGATCTGAAGGGAAGGACCGTCAGCGCGCTCGCCTACCCCGTCTTTCTGTTCACGGTCGGGACCGTCGTGATCACGATCCTTCTGGTCTTTTTTGTGCCCAAGTTTGACCTGATGTTCGATCGCCTTCGAGCCAAAGGGCAGATGCCTTGGGTGACCGACGCCTTGCTGACTTTCAGCCGCTTCTTACAGAACTACGGCTGGATCGCGCTGGCCGCGATGGTGGCTGCGTTCATCGCGTTCCGTTACAAATTGGCCACCGAAGAGGGGAAGGAATGGTCCGATCGGATCAAACTCAAGATCCCCGTGCTCGGCTCGATCTTGATGAGCTTGTCGGTGGCGAGGTTCTGCCGCGTGCTCGGAACGCTGTTGCAGAACGGGGTTCCCATTCTCAAGTCGCTCGAAATCAGCCGCACCGCAACGGGCAATCGATTGCTCAGCCGATCGATCGCCGACGCCTCGGAGAATATTCGCAGCGGCGATACGCTCGCGTCGCCGCTACGACAATCGGGACATTTTCCGATCACTGTTGTCGAGATGATCAGCGTCGCCGAGGAGAGCAATTCGCTCGACACGGTGCTCCCCCAGATCGCCGACAGCCTCGAGAAGCGGACATTTCGAAGGTTGGACCTTTTCGTCCGTTTGCTCGAACCGGTGATGCTCCTCGTGATGGCGATGTTGGTTATGTTAGTGGTTCTTGCGTTGCTCGTTCCCGTCATTCGCAGCAGCACGGCGCTCTAGGTTTTGGGGACCTTACTCATGCACTCGATACACACCGGCCTCGTTTTGGCGATGTTTGGATTCCTTGGTAACGCCACTTGCCTGATGGCCGTCGAGCCAACGAAGGATTCGCTCGACACGGTGAAGCGGCATCTTGAGAACAAGCGGGCGGTGATGGTCGATGTGCGCGACGACTACGAGTGGAAAGCCGGCCACTTGCGAGATGCCAAACACGTTGCCGTTCCTAAAATTCGCCGCGGCCTCAGCCAGGAGGAGCTGGATCGGCTTGCACCGGGCGACACGATCCTTTACCTCTACTGTGCCGCCGGCGTTCGATCGTTGATGGCCGCCGAGATGTTGGAGCAGTGCGGTAAGGACGTTCGCGCGCTCAAAGCCGGATACGAGGAACTTGTCCGAAATGGATTTCCGAAGGCGGACGAGTGAATCCTGTTTTTCTGTCGCCTTGAAAGTCCAAGATGAACCTAGAAATCGTGCGTGACCGCGAAGCCATGGGTCGCTGGGTGGCCGCCGCGGCCGCGGAAAATCTTCGCGCGGCGATCGCCTCAAACGGCGAGGCGAGATTGATCGTCGCGACGGGATCGAGCCAGTTTGAGGTACTCGAGGCGCTGACGCGCGAGGAGCTTCCCTGGTCGCACGTGACGGGCTTCCACCTCGATGAGTACGTGGGGCTGAGCGATACCCATCCGGCATCGTTCTGCGGCTACTTGCGAGACCGATTTGTCGAGCGAGTGCCGTTAAAAGCGTTTCATTACATGCGAGGCGACTCGGATGTCGCGCAGACGCTCGAAGCCGTCGGTACTGAATTGACGAGGTTGCCGATCGACGTCGCTATGGTTGGCATTGGGGAAAACGGTCATTTGGCGTTCAATGATCCGCCGGCTGATTTTGACACGCAGCTGCCTTACCTGATTGTGGAGCTCGATGAGGCTTGTCGAATGCAGCAGGTCGGTGAGGGTTGGTTCGCGTCACTTGACGACGTGCCCAAAACGGCGATGAGCATGTCGGTTCACCAAATCATGCAGGCCCGCCGGATCTACTGCAGTGTCCCAGATCGACGTAAGGCCGACGCGGTTCGTCGGACGCTCGAGGGGCCGGTCACTCCGGATTGTCCGGCAAGCATCCTTCAGCGACATGGCGCTGCCACAATCGTCGTCGATCAAGATGCCGCGTCGCAGCTGAGTGAGGCGACCCCGGTGCTCTGGAAAACGGCATGACCGCAGGACAGGGCTTTGTCGATCTTCAAGTCAATGGGTACGCGGGCGTCGATTTCAACGGTGACGCTCTCTCGATCGAACAAATCGATTCGGTTTGCGAGACGCTAGCGAGTGATGGGGTAAGCCGAATTTTGGCGACCATCATCACCGCGCCACTGGTTGCGATGGAGAGGCGGATCCGTTGTCTTGCAGCTGCAATCGCCGAGAGTGACACCGCTCGACGACGGATCGCGGGGATCCATGTTGAGGGACCGTTCATTAGCCCTCGAGACGGATTCGTGGGAGCTCATCCGGTCGAATCGGTGCTATCGGCCGACGTCGATATTGCCAAACGTCTGATCGACGCTGGCGCCGGTACCGTCCGGCTCGTAACGTTGGCACCCGAGCAGGATCGGGATCAGCGGGTGACCGGTTGGTTGGCCAGCCAAGGGATCATCGTAGCCGCGGGGCACAGCGATGCTTCGATATCGCAACTGCGTGCATCGATCGACGCGGGATTGAGGATGTACACGCACCTCGGCAATGGCTGTCCCGCACAAATGAACCGACACGACAACATCATCCAGCGTGTGCTCAGCCTTTCGGATCGTCTCAGTGTGTCGTTCATCGCTGACGGTCATCATGTTCCGATGTTCGCCCTGAAAAACTACCTCTCGGCCATGCCCGACCAAAACATTGTCGTGGTCAGTGACGCCATCAGTGCGGCAGGGTTGGGTACTGGGCGATTCCCGCTGGGCGACCAGTTTGTCGAAGTCGATGAGGATGGGGCGGCGTGGTCTGCCGATCGCAGCCACTTCGCGGGCTCTGCCGCAACCATTGCGAGGATGCGATCCGTGCTTGCCGCCGCTGGTTTCGCCGCGGATGCGATCGATCGATGGACCATTGACCATCCACGAGAACTGCTTTCGTAGCCCAATTCTTGCGTCGCGCAGTTCGCACGTGGACACCCGCGTGTGCCGCCGGCATCGTCGAGAGGTCTGGCGGCTCGCGATGGACGTTACCCCTAGGCCGCTGTTTCCGCGCGGGGAGGTGCACCCTGGCTGGTCGGGGAGGGTCGTTGGACCTGGAGGGACCAGCCAAGGCGCGAATTGGGCAAAGGGAAGGCAGCGGAAACAGCGGCCAGCACTACGCCGAAGGGCGGCGAAAACGTTGTGGCAAGGTGAATGCGTAGAGGACAACGATCGCGCCGACACTGAGCGATGCCCACGGGGTCCATTCGCTGGGTCGGATGACTTTGGTCTTGATCGCTGGCGGTGCGCTCGGATCGACGAACTCCGATGCTGACGAATCGGCCGCCGCGTACACCGTGGCGCTGTCGATCAACATCGATTCGACCCCGATAATCATCAACATCGCGCCCACGGCGAGAAACAGCGATCGCCACACGGTGAACAACCTCAGTGCGAGGGGAGGCAGGGAAATCATTTCCGTTACTGACAGAGGTTATCGGCCCGGCAAGCGCGAAAAACTCAACCAACCCATGAGCCTCGACCCAATCCTCAGAGATCCCCCAAACGGAAACCCTGGACTACGTGTGCGCCGCACATGGTAAGCTTGCGGACGAGCCGCGTCGGCAACGCCCCGCAGATTTCTTCTCCTCTCATCGAAATCAGGAACCTTAGCAAAATGTGCTGCACTGCTCGGTTGGGTACTTCGGCAAAAGCCATCTCGTTCATGCTACTGGCCGCTATGGGGATCGTGTTCTCCGAGAAGCCTGGCTCGGCAAGCGAGCGTCCCAACATCCTGTTCATCATGACCGATGACCAAGGCTACTGGGATACGGGCGTATCCGGTAATCCGCACATCGACACGCCGCACATGGATAGTTTGGCTCGTGACGGCGTTCAACTGCGTCGCTACTACGCGGCTCCCGTATGTGCACCGACGCGCGCTGGGGTGATGACGGGCCGGTACTACCTTCGGACCGGACTTTACAACACGCGGTTCGGCGGTGATTCGATGGGCCTAGACGAGGTAACCGTGGCCGAACTACTCAAGAAGGCGGGATATCGCACCGGCTTATTCGGGAAGTGGCATCTTGGGAAGTATCCGGGCTACCAGCCTCAGGAGCGTGGGTTTGACGAGTTTTTCGGGCATTACCACGGCCATATCGAACGCTACGATTTCCCCGATCAGGTTTATCACAACGGCCGGCCGGCCGAGGCGAGAGGCTACGTTTCCGACCTTTTCACCGATGCGTCGATCGACTTCATTGAATCGACAGTCGAGGCCGGCGACGCACCCTTTTTCTGCGCCCTCATGTTCAACGCGCCGCACTCTCCGTGGTTGCTCGATACGTCGCACACGAACCAAGAGTCCGGCGATGCGTTGTTGGTCAAGTATCTCAAACGCGGGCTGCCGATTCGCGAGGCGCGGATCTACGCACTTATCCAGCGCGTCGACCGAAACATCGGACGGTTGTTGCGGAAGCTCGACGAGTTCGGATTGGCCGAGAACACACTGGTCGTCTTTGTGAGTGACAACGGGGGCGTGAGCAAGTATTGGCAGGGCGAGATGCGAGGCAACAAAGCATCCGTTTATGAAGGCGGTGTTCGCACGCCTTGCTACGTTCGTTGGAGCGGTACGGTACCGTCCGGCGGCGTGATCACGGGTCAGGCATCGCACGTCGATTGGCTCCCGACTTTCTGTGAATTGGCCGATGTTGAGACGCCACAGGACCGAACCATCGATGGAAGAAGCTTGGTGTCGCTGCTTAAGGCGGGCCGCGGGGAAGCGCATCAGCCGTACGTGTATCACACCTGGGACCGCTATTTTCCCAGTCCCGATCGCCGCTGGGGAATCAGCGACCAGCGCTGGAAACTGCTCGGTCAATTCCGCGCCGACGACCCGCCGAGTCAGACGCTTTGGAAGCTATTCGATCTGGAGGCTGATCCAGGAGAGGAGAATGACAAGAAGTTGGAACATCCCGAGGTTGTCGCACGGCTTCGCGCGGAATTCGAACGCTGGTTCGCCGACGTGACCGACGGAGTGCGTTACGAGCCGATACGGATCCCGGTCGCGCTCGGCAATCGGGATTCGGTCGAAATCGAACCGAGTTGGGGAACGTGGGAGGGACCGTTCGTCGAGTACACGTTTGACGGCTACGACTGGGACACGATCGACCATTGGAAGGAGCCGGGGGAACGCGTGACGTGGCGGTTAGAGGTCGAACAGTCGGGTCGCTATGCAGTCGTCCTTACCTATGGCTGCCGACCCCTCGACGCCGGTGGAATGCTGCGGGTGTCCGCCGGGGAGTCACACGTCGACCATCAAGTCAAGGCTACGGCAACCGCCGAACAGTTTGAGGCGTTCGATGTCGGTGAACTCTCGATGCGGCAGGGACCCGTCACGCTGACTACCGAAGTTGTCGCTGCGCCGGGCAGGGAGTTGATGCGACTCAACCGGATCCGCCTTACTCGGATCGAGTGACCTTCGACGGCGGCAGTGCAGGCATTCCATGGGTCGTCATGCTCACAAAGGACTGCCGGGCGCAATCGAAGCGAGAACACGTCGATCCGTGTACCCAGCGATACGAAACGAGAACCAGATGTGATCGAATTTCAGACGCTCGAAGAAACGCGGGTCAACGACGTCGTTGCCGCCCTCGAACAGCTGCACAACGGTACGCCTGTGTCGGCCGCGCGAATCGGTTCGGCCGTTGGAATGGGGCATCACCGAACGCTGATCTACCTGCACATGGCTGCCGACGAGGGACGGGCCAAGCCGGTTCGCACTCGGCGCAGCGACGTGACGCGGGGCTGGGTTCCTGGGAACATCGACGCGTCGATGTCGCTAGCCGACGAGCGGGCGACCCTAGCGGCCGATACGCTGGCTCGCCTCTACCAAGGCAAACCGCTGAGCGGGCGGCAGGTCGCCGAAGTAATGGAGCGGCCGATCGCGACCGTCGGCCGCTGGCTCGCCCATGCCAAGACGCTGGGCTTGGTGGTCCGAACCGAAACGCATCGCGGATGGATTCGGCAATCTTCCTAGCCGCCTGAGCACGCATGGATCACGACACGGATGTTTTAATTGAACCTACCGACGACGAGCATTCCGATGCCGAGGCTGCGGCCGAAGATACCGCGCGGTTGCTGATGGAAGTCCACGACTGCCGTAAAGCGAAGCAGACGAAATCTAGTGACCAATCAAGCGATTCCGAAAGGCGGACGTAGACCAACTGCATCCGAGCCTTCAGATGAACATTTTGCCGAGGTCCGTTGGTTCTTCGGCCTTACGGTTTAGGTCGATGTAGTGCAGCAACCAGTATTCAATGAGTCCAAGGTGAATAAATCGTTGCTTATGCCCATCAGGCAATTCTTCAGCACCAGAAAACATCTCGCCACCCGCCCCAGATTCCATCCCTTGAAAGCTCTTGATTTGGTGTGGGGTGAAATTCTTTGCTGCGAACGCTGTAAATTCCAGGATGAAGCTGTCGTGTTCCTGTTCGTCAAATGGATCACCGGATGAATACTGACGCTTAAGTGCTCGCGTCTTCTCAACCCATCGCTCGAATTCGGCATTCTGCAGCGCGTTTCGTTGTTCCAGATTCAAAGTCAGACTGCGGTACTTATTAAACTGCGGAATCGGGCCGCTGCTGGACGTGACACTTTCAATAGTGGTCGAGGGAAAGATAGTGTTTTGCCCCAGTTGAATCTGGAGTTTTGTGCTGATCGAGTTATTCTACGAGCCGAAGGAGGCTCTCGAAATGACCCGATCCCGAAGAACGTTCACCGCCCAAGAAAAAGCCGCGATCGTCATGCGGCACCTTGTCGACA
>JBGTCJ010000373.1:0-17231 GCA_041748895.1 Pirellulaceae bacterium | reverse complement strand
CGCCTCGCGCGGCAAATGGATCGACACGCCCGGCGGCGGCGAGCTTCTTTAGGTACCGTTCATGAAGCCGTCGCATCAGGTTCCAACGCCTCGATTCGGCTTCGCCCGATAGCTCCGCCTCGACGTCGGCGAACCCTAGCTCACTGGCGGCGAGGTCCTCATGCAGTCGTCGCAACGTGGAGGCAATATCGATCCAGGGACCCAGAGGATCGCGGGCCGGAGGCTGCGACAGTAGCGGCAGCAAGTCCTCGCGGGTTGCCTCGACCAACACTCTTGTCCACGCGAGCGTCCGCTGGAGTTCGACCGCGACGGGTCGGGACGGCGAGTACAACCGCTCGGGCAGATCGCCGAGTGTGATCACAACGGGAGGCTCGGCGGCAATCGCTTTCGCCGCCGACTCGATTTCGAAACATTCTTTCAAACGCCGCCGAGCTCGATCGGTCGGGACGACGACGATTGCGGAACCGAGATCATCGCCGAAGCGTTGCTGAAGGAACTCGGCGGCATGTGGCAGGAGCGGGCGTTTCCATCCGAGATAGATCGTTGACGGGTTCCCCGCCTCGATGACACGTCTCATCCAAGCCGCACCGGTTGACCGCTTTGGGCGGATCGGTAAATCGCCTCGATCACCTCGACGCTCCGTCGGCCCTCGCTCCCGCAAATCAGCGGAGCCCGATCGGTGGCGACCGCCTCACAGAAGTCCTCGAAGAACATCGTGTGTCCGTGGTGACTGATGGCAGCCGGATCACCGGCACCACCACCGGTTTTGGTCTTGCCGAGCATCCGCTGACGAATGTCATCATCCTCGGGAAGCGTCTTGGCGAATGTCCACTGCTTGAGGTCCTCCTCTTCGAGGATTGCCATCCCCTCGCTGCCGCAAATCTCAATCCGCTTGAGACTGCCGGGGAACGCGGTGGTGGTCGCTTCGATCACGCCTAGCGCCCCCGACGCAAACTGCAGCGTGGCCACGGCCACGTCCTCGACTTCGATCCGCTCATGAGTCATGGTCGCCATTCGACCGGTGATCTCGGCCACGGGGCCCATCAACCAAAGCAGCAGGTCGACCGAATGGATTGCCTGGTTCATCAGCGCCCCACCCCCATCGAGTGCCCAGGTCCCGCGCCACGCGCCACTGTCGTAATACTGCTGGCTTCGGTACCACTTCACGTAGGCGTCCCCGAGCGTGACCTTGCCGAATCGTCCTGCATCAATCGCCGCCTTGAGGATCTGCGAGGATTCATGGAATCGGCTCTGGAAGGTCACCGCGAGCTTCACGCCGGCACGATTCGTGGCTGAGATGATCTGGTCACATCGTTCGGTGGTCACCTCGAGCGGTTTCTCGACCACGACGTGTTTCCCCGCGGCCGCAGCCGCAAGTGCGGGATCGAGGTGCGCTCCGCTGGGCGAGCAGATCGTGATCGCGTCGATTTCGCCGTCGGCCAGCATCGCTTCGAGTGATTCGAACGCGCGGCATCCGTGCTGGGCTGCAAATTCCGTGGTCTTTTCCATCGCGCGGCTGTAGCAACCGACCAAAGCGGCGCCGCTCGCGTCGGACAAAGCCTTGGCATGAAAGCCCGCAATCATTCCGCAACCGACAATGCCAAACCGCAGCGTCATGGTGGTCCCACACAAGGCGAAGAGAAAGAGGCGAAACGCCACGCGATCCTAACCACGGCGAACCATCGCGTAAACCGGATCAAATCGGCCTCACCCGATGCACCACCGAGTCGTGCGATTTGGCCAACAACCTCCCTGGCACGATCCGGCCGGCGCGGTCGCCCGCCGGACCACGTGAGCTCGGGCATGGCGGCCGCTAGGGACCACGATGCGGCCAAGATCGGATTCTTTGGGCGGGTACTTCAAGATCAATGAGTTCACCTCTTGCGGGCGGCGCCTTACCAAAGTCGAGAGGCCAAAGGGCCTCGATCACGGTTTGCCTAGGCCCTTGCGTGGCGAGCCGAACCTCGATCACGGGTCCCCGCCCAAAGGTTGCCAGCACACACAGCGACATTCGGTTGTTCGGACCACTGGACGTCGCAGGGCTCGCCGAGGCCGACCCGAGCCAAATCGGGTCCCAGGCAAAGAAGCCGATGTGCTCTGGTGGCGAGGACTCCTCGCGTCTTGGGACATGTAACTTGCACCCGGGAAGCTGGCAACGCCAATGATCTCCGATTCGATCGCAGGATAGGACCGGAAACAGATTGTGCATCCCCAGCAGCTCCGCCACCGCCGTGGCTCGTGGGGCCTGATGCAGCTGCTGGGTTGTACCAACCTGCAGCAGCCTGCCATGATCGAGGATCGCAAGGCGATCGGCCAAGAAGCTGGCTTCATCAAGGTCGTGAGTCACGACAACCGTCGTCGTACCGGTCAGTTCTCGAAGGTCACGGAACTGACGCGATAACCGCCGTCGAAGCGGGGCGTCGAGCGATCCGAAACATTCATCAAGAAACAGAACCTTCGGCGGTACGAGTAGTGACCTCGCAATAGCGACCCTTTGCGCTTCACCGCCCGAAAGCGAATCGATTCCCTTGCGGTCGAGCAAGGATTCAATCTCGAGCATCTCGCAAATTCTTTTGAGCCGCATGGAATCCGCCACTTGTCGGCGCATTCGGGCGGGAAACTCGATATTCTCTCGCACCGATAGGTGGGGGAATAACGCGACGTCTTGAGGCAAGTAAGACACCGAACGCTTCTCAGGCGGCCAACGCGTGACGACGACACCATCAAGTCGTACCGAACCCGAATGCGCCTCGCGCAGTCCCGCCATGATCTCCAGGCAGGTCGTTTTGCCCGATCCCGATGATCCGAGAAGCGCGAGGCAACCACCCGATGGGCAATCGAGTGTGATCTCCTGGAGAGCAAATGAACCGCTGCGATGCGTCAACGCTTCGACTTCGAGCGTTGTCATCGTCAATCCCCCACCCAACGTAGCGCCAACAACGCACCGAGGGCAATCAGTGTGAGTAGCAAGGTGAGCACGATCGAGTGCTCAATGCGCAAAGAGGCCAGGCCGAGATAAATGGCAACCGGTACCGTTTCCGTTTTTCCGGGAACCGCTCCGGCAACCATGACTGTCGCGCCAAAATCTCCGATCGCACGCGCCCATCCAAGCACCAACGCGGCGATCACGCCCGGGCGTGCCAGTGGCAGCGTCACGTGGAAAAAGGCTTGCGATTGAGAGCATCCCATGCAGCGGGCGACGTGCTCCAACCGCGGATCGATCGCCTCGAAACTCGCCTTGAGCACGCGAATCTCGAGGGCCAAAGCCAAAATAAACTGCGCCAAAACGATACCCGGTATCTCGAACACAAAACGGATCCAATGCGTTTCGATTGCAACTCCGGGTGCGGTTTGAAAAAACAGTAACAGGGCCAGACCCAACGCGACGGGAGACATGATGACCGGGACGTCGAGCAAGGCATCGACCAGCGATTGTCCTGGGAAGCGATGCCGTGCGAGAAAATACGCCGAGGGGACTGCGAACCCCAGTGCCAGTAAAGCGGCGATCGACGAAGTCGCCAAACTCAATCCGATCGCCGCGCGCACTGCGGCCGACTCTAGCGCCGAGGTTAGAGCATCCGGGCTCACGTTCGCCACTTGGCTGGCTAGCAGCGAAATCACGATCGACGTGGCGAGGCCCAAACACACGATCAAAGCGATGCGAAACCAGCCCCTCGACATCACCACCCCTCCGGCAGCGTCCATTGGCCGCCGACGGGTGTTTCGGGACGGGCATAGGCACGCGCCTGATCAACGTCGGTCAAGTAATGCCAGCGCCGAAAGCAGTCTTTGCCCGCCTCGCTCACGAGGAAGTCAATCAATGCTTGTGCCAACTCATCGTCGCGCACCTGTCGAGTTTTGGCGATCGGTATGTACCCGATGCGGCTGATCTGATCGGGCCTTAGCAAAACCGACTCTATCTTCTCCGGATCCCAGTGCTCGAAGACGCGCCAGCCAATGACGGCGTCAACCGACCCCAGCGCGACCAGTTGCGCCGTCTTTTCGCACGACTCAACCTGCGTCACGATTCGGCGACGAATCGGGCTGTCGAGTCCGGCCTTGAGCATCACTTCCGCGGCGTACAGCCCGACACAAACCGCATCGGGCCTGGCAATCCCAACGTCGACATCCGGCCTGCCCAAATCGGCGAGCTCGAGAATCTTCTTGGGATTGCCCTTGGCCACGTTGATTGCGGGTACCAGGTAAACGACTCGGCGCTCCGATGCTTCGTCAACAAGGCCCTCGCGTTTGGCGAGCTCCATGAAATCAGATGATCCCGGAAAGTAAAGGTCGCCCCGCCCCGTGAGTCGGATTTGAGCGAGCATTTGCCCGGAGCCACCGAAGTGCAGCACGACTCGTGCGCCGGTTTGCCGCTCGAACTGCTTGACCGCCTCCTCCGTCGCCGGTTTGGATGCGGACCCAACAAAAACTTCAACGCTACGACCGGCAAACGGCAATGCCTGATCGGGATGAGTATCTTGAACGGAGCCGGATCGATCGCATCCGAACAAGGCCAACAGCATGGCAAGCCAGGCCACGCGGCAGCGTCGTGATCGATCCGCAGGACTGACGAGCTTAGACGAGGCTGGGATCAATTCACGCACTGCACGTCTCCGGCAACCGAGGAATCGTAGCCCGGCAAACTGCTCAGCAGGCCGCGGTACTCCGCCGATCGAACGACCCTCAGCAGCGCTTGCACCCGCGGGTCGTTCTCCGATGATTGGGCGTACGTGAGTTCAAATCGCTCCTCGCGAAGTCCAAAGAAAGTGAGACCTGACTCCTCACACGTCAACCGCAAGCAAACGCCGGCATCTGCCCAACCCGATCGAATGGCATCGGCAACACCACGGTGATCACGAGCGATCCTCCGGATCGGTGCGTGATTCGCAAGCAACTCATCCATGCACTGCCTCGCACCCGATCCCGGCTCCCTTCCGATCCAACGCAGCTTCGACTTGAGTGCCGAACGGATCGATTTCACATTTTGGGCACGCGCGACCGCGAGACCCTCCTGCCATTTGGCGACACCCAACAATCGGTAGCCGCCGCCCAGCTTTGTTCTCACCGCAAGCCCGTTGCGGTCCTCCGAATCGGACGTCAGATGGAGTCCCGCGACATGAACAAGCCCTCTGCCAAGAAGATCGAGCGACTGCTGGCTTGACCGCGGTATCACGATCAAACGGTATCCCGTCATCCGCCCGTAGAGCGTCGAAAGCAGCCCCGCCGCCGGATCGCAACAAGCGACGACGAGGGTTTGGCGAAGCAGGGGCGATGGGTCTTTGGGAACGGCCGTCTCATCGGTGCGATTGTCATGCGGAAGGCTTGAGGTAACGCCACTCGATTCGACGGGATACCAAAGCACCCGTCCGCCGACCTCCGCCTCCCAGTACCGCCAGTTGGGGCGAGGCGGTGCCCAAGCCCAGTCGCCGCCCGCGGATCCAGGATCGCACGGACCGAACAACTCTTCGACGGAGCACTGGAGCACTCGCGAAAGAGCGATCGCAGCGGCCACGGAAGGGACAAGGCGATGCTTTTCAATGGCGCTAACCGCCGTTCGTGAAATGCCCGCGCGCTCGGCGAGCTCGGCCTGCGACCAGCCGCGGGCAACTCGTTTCGACTTCAAGCAGTTCGGTAGGCTGCCGGCGGATTCCATGATCCAAGCATTGTGATGTCACGATCCGGAAATCGCCAGCCACGCCGGCGGAGAATGTGCCCAGATCAGCGAGCGGTCTTCCAACGTCCGCTCGGTTTGGCGGATCCCTGGTTGACTTCTCATTGGCCGATGGACACGATAATGACCATACTAGACACGATCGTGGCATCACGTGATGAAACCGTCGGCAATGGACACTGGCCGGGACGGCGTTTGCCGTCCGCGAGTTTCCCCCCCTCAACCCCAAGTCCATCGATGCGATTCCCCCATCTGCTTCGCTTGACGGTCATCGTGGTTTCTCTTGCGTGGAGTTTCACCTCCTGCATGGCGGTCGATTCGCCACCGCAACCAAGCCCGCTTTCGCCGATCGAAGCCCGAATGCGTGTGGGCGAGAACATCGAGTTGCAGATGAAGGTGCGAGTCGCCAAGGATCGCTTGGAGAGGCGAGCCGAGATCTATCTCGACAGCGAACTGGACTTTCTCAGTGAGAAAAATTTCGCGGTGGTGATCACGGAGAAAGGCGCCCGTAGCCTTCGGGCCAGAGGCATCCGTGAAACGGCCGAGCACTTCCAATGCAAACGGATTCACGTCAAGGGGCTGGTCAAGGTGATCGATGGCGTGCCGCGCATCGAGGTGGACGATGCCGATCAAATCAAGTTGTTGAAAAAGCCGTCGGTCGATGCCGCGGATTAACTTAGGATCGAAGGCTTTCCGATGAAACACCGCGGCGCGTTCACGCTGATCGAACTGTTGGTCGTGGTTGCGATCATTGGCATCTTGGTCGGGCTATTGTTGCCTGCCGTTCAAGCCGCTCGCGAGGCGGCGAGGCGGATGCAGTGCAGCAACCATCTCAAGCAATTGGCGCTCGCCGCCCACAACTTTCACGATGTTCGCAAAGCGTTCCCACCGGGTGTGCAACAGCTTTCGTTCGCAGCGGCCCCACGGTTTCGCGGAATTTCGTTGTTTGCCAAGCTGCTGCCCTATTTGGAGCAGGGAAATCTGGTTGATGGGTGGGACGAGGTGGATCCGCTCAACAACACCATTGGCGGCGTTCAATCACGAACTGCAACCGTTTTGCCGATACTAATCTGCCCGTCCGATGTGATCCCTCAGAACCCGGTCGGTTCGGGAAGCAACCGTTGGTATGGGATCACCAGCTATGGTGGCAATGGCGGCTCTCGCTCTTACGATCCGCAATTCGCGAGTAATGACGGCGTCTTCTTCGTGGTCGGGCCGGGTTCACAGACCGCGCCGGACAAGAGGCCGATCCGCATGGCGGACGTGACCGATGGACTCAGCAACACCCTGCTTTTCGGTGAGCGGAGCCATGTCGATTACCATCACGATTCCTTTGCGGCCAACATCACGCCTCCCCCAGGTCAGTTCATCAATCCCTTGGGAACGACCGGTTGGTGGGCGCCATCGGGCGGTCGATTGGCAGCCGGCGACGTGACTTTGAGCGCCTACGCGCCGATCAACTTTCGAGTCCCCGCCGACTTCACCCTCGGGTCCACCCTGGTGCCACCCGCAACCGATTTCAACAGCTACCTCTACTACAACGATCGCCGCATTTGTGCGTTCGGCAGCCTGCACGCCGGCGGTGCAAACTTTGCCCTTGCCGACGGCTCCGTGCGGTTCATCACCGAATCGCTTCCGATGGCGATCCTCTTGCGGGCGGCCGTTCGCAATGACTCGGAAGTGTTGCAACTCGATTGACCCGCGATCGACGGAGGATCGAGTGCGACTTTCGATGAACCCAATTTTGACCGCCTCATGCTGCGTGATCTTGGCTGTCACGGTTGGGTGCGGGAAGAGCCATGTGTTGGTTCCCGTCGAGGGGACGTTGCTGCTCGATGGACAGCCGTTGCCGGAAATCCTGATCACCTTCGTGCCTGAAGCCGTGGGCAAGGACCGGCCGATTCGATCCATGGGCATGAGTGATAAACAGGGAAAGTTTATCTTGAGAGCGGAATCTCAAAGCTCGGGGGCCGTTTTAGGCGAACATCGAGTCGTGCTTGAAGACTTGTCGATCCTGTCCGCGCCTCGAACTGCCGATGGAACCGTCGTGACATACCCGCCCAAGCGATTTCCTGAAGTTTACGGCGACCCGCTGAGGACCCCGCTTCGGGTCCTCGTTCGAGAAAGTGGCGAAGCTATCACGCTCACGGTTCAGTCGAACCCCTGACCAAATAGCCGGCAGCGGCATGGCATGGCTAACGGACGCCAAGTCGCGAGAGAAAATGCTCGGCGTGATCCGGCCACGACGAGATCTCGGAACCCTCAACGGGGCGAAGTCCGTAGCCGTGCCCACCATTCCCGTAGACATGCAGCTCCGAGGCGATGTCGCGACGCTTCAAACCGGCGTAGAACAAGACGGCACCCAGCGACGACGAGCGGTCGTCGTGCGTATGCACCAGAAACGTGGGCGGACATTTGGCTGTAACCCGAACGCCCTCCACCAACTCGTCCCGCTTCGTATCGTAGATGCCCCAAGGGTAAATGAGCAGGGCGAAATCGGGCCGCGGCGAGTGATCGTTAATCTCATCGATCGGCGCGTAGACGAGCTCGTCACCCTGACTGAGCAGCCGCGCGGCGACCTGCCCGCCGGCCGAAAATCCGAGCAGCCCGATACGGTGCGGATCGAGATTCCATTTGCTGCCGCGCGCGCGGACGGTCGCCATCAACCGCTGCGAGTCCTCGAGCGGCCGTTGCCAGGGAGCATCGGCCTTTGGCACCGATGTTCGATAGCGCAGCACAAACGCCGTGAGCCGCTCGGCACAAAGCGAGCCCAACCAGCCCACCGAGCACGATGATCCTTGCTGGCGGCCTGTCGGTTGACAAGCCATGGAGGCGACTCTTGATGGCAGGTCGAAGCATGGCAGACGACTTCATTTGATGAGCAATTGAACGAAATTCTGGACCTCATTGTATTCGATGGTGTCCAGCGCCTCGTGGCCGATTCCGAGCCTCCCGCGGCAGAGCATGAAGCATCTTGCGTGACGGCCGGTTAGCGCTTTGTTACAGCAGACAATTCGCATGGGATGCGCCATGGCTTGCGCCATTGCGTTGAGGTTGTTGGCGGGATGCCGCATAGCTTGCGTTGTTGCGCCAAGGTTGTTGGCGGGATGCCGCACGGCTTGCGCCGTTGCGTTGAGGTTGTTAGCGGGATGCCGCATGGCTTGCGCCATGGCGTTGAGGTTGTTAGCGGGACGCCGCATGGCTTGCGCCATTGCGTTGAGGTTGTTTGGGGGATGCCGCATGGCTTGCGTTGTTGCGCCAAGGTTGTTGGCGGGATGCCGCATGGCTTGCGCCATGGCGTTGAGGTTGTTAGGGGGACGCCGCATGGCTTGCGCCGTTGCGCCAAGGTTGTTGGCGGGATGCCGCATGGCTTGCGTTATGGCGTTGAGGTTGTTTGGGGGATGCCGCACGGCCTTGCGCCGTTGCGCCAAGGTTGTTAACGGCAGGGCGCAAGCCCCCGGCCGTACGAACCCGAAAATCTAGCGGGTACGAAGCACTAGCGGCGAGGTTCTCGGATAGCGACAATCGGCGGTAGCAAGTGTGCGGACGGTTTTTTCGACTTGCTGCTCTGTCCCCACACGTTTTCCCTGAACGGTGGCCACCGCGCGCCCCCGCCAACCTTTGAACTTCACTTGACGCATACCCCATGATCCGCTGTCGATTCCGATTGTGCTTGGTTCTGCTTGCGACGTTGTTGCGACCCCACTCGGTGGAGGCAAAACAACCCGAGTCCGCTCGAGGGCCGGCTGTTGCGGAGCAACTCGAAGTTGCGCAGGCGACCATCACGCCGGACGTGGTATACGGCCACAAGTTTGGCCTGGCCATGACCTTTGACGTCTACACTCCAGCGCGCGATGCCAATGGGGCTGGCGTGTTGTTTGTTGTCAGCGGCGGTTGGTATTCGAACTGGGCTCCGCCGGAAAAATTGATTGATCGACTGAAGCCACTCACCGACGCGGGCTTCACCGTCTTTGCGGTCCGCCATGGGAGCAGTCCTCGGTTTTCGATTCCCGAGGCCGTCGAGGATGTTCGTCGGGCCGTCCGTTTCATCAGACTGCGGGCAGACCAGTTCGGTATTGATCCGGACCGAATGGGGATCTTCGGTATGAGCGCCGGCGGTCATTTGTCGTTGATGATCGGCACCACAGCCGACGACGGCGATACGACGTCGGTCGACCCGGTCGCGCGGGTGAGCAACCGGGTGCAAGCGGTGGTTGCCTGGGTCGCACCGACCGACCTTACGATCATGACTCACCAATCCCCCGATGCACTCCCGGCTTACAAGGGCTTTCCCGCTTTGGACCTCGATGCCGCGTCGGCAAAGGACCATTCTCCTCTGGCTCATGTGACGCCCGACGACGCGCCGACGTTGCTGTTGGCCGGGGCGGCTGACGAGCTCGTGCCCGTCGACCACAGCCGCCGGATCCGCGATCGATTTGAGCAGCAGGGCGTGACGCATCGCTTGGTCGAATTCCCTGACGGCGGGCACGGTTTGCTGGGTGAGGATTTGCGGATCGCCGTTGAGACGATGGGCGAGTGGTTTTTGGCGCACTTGGTAGCCGGTGGGTCGGCCAACTAGGATTGAACCAGCGATGAACCCAACCGATTCCGAGCCACGGTCCCCGATCGAGATTGCAGGTATCCGCGATGCCATCGCGCGTCTGGAGATAACGCTCGCACACCAGCAGCGAACCACCGATCAGCTCAACGAGATCGTGACCGAGCAAAATCGCGAGCTGTTCACCCTGGGTCGATGCGTCGATCGGCTGACGCGGCAAGTGAACGAGCTACGGCAATCCGGTTCCGTCCCGCGGACAATGGGTGAAAGCATGGACGCCGTCGATGAGAAACCGCCCCATTACTGATCGGCGATCCACCGTGACACGTCCTCTGGCGAGGGAACCTCACACCGTCGGAACTTGGTGCTTGACCCATCGGCGTCGTCGTAAACCAACATCGTCGCCGCCGACAGATTTGCCGCTTCGGGACTGTCGATCAACGCCGACGAATCGCCGGCGCTCACCCGCCCAAGCAGCCTCAGTTGGAGGTCGTGTCGGGATTGACGTGGCAACCAACGGTCTATCGTTTCTGCTGATCCGCACGTGAGCATGGCGAACACACCAACCGGTGGACCGTCGCGAAGGATTTTTTGAAGCGATGCCGACCCGCTCGAGTCGATTCCGGCATCGCGCGAAAAGCGAGACGCATCGTCTTGCCGAAAATCGCGAAATCGCTCCAGCGGGTCGACGACCACGAGCATCGCCGCCGCGTCACGTGATTTCGTTTCGGTGCGATCTCGAACCGACTGGGCGATTTCCGCCATCCGCGGTTCGCTATCCCGAGGCTTGACGACTTCGACGACCACGCGGCCCGGGTCCTCCGTCATGGTCGCGGCTTGGGTCAACCACGTCGCGAGCGAGCGCTGGGGCGTCCTCCCGCCATCAAAGAAAACGATCTTCAACGGGTCGTGGGCGCTGCCGCGTGCGAGGGCGAGCATCGATGCCAACAACGATGCGAGAACACCATCGATCGACTCCGGCGGCCCAACGAACAGAGCGTTTTTTCCTGCGTCACGGGTCAGCTTTAACGTAATGGGCGGTCCTAATTCGACCGATTCGCCCAGCAATCCGCGGAGGCTCGTCTTCACACTCGTGTCGATGCACCCGGCATTCAGCACGGAGGACGCCAGGGCGGGTGTCCACTGGGTTGGTCGATTCCCCTCAAAAACAATTGGCAGCGGCGACCCGACGCCTTCGTCACGATCCCGCGACGCGATCCTTTGAAGCCAATCGCGGTGAACGTCGGCGGCGAGGTAGGCGACCTGGAACGGTTGGTTGCCCTCAATTTGACCACCGGCATCGTTGTAAATCGCTTCGCCGGGGCGGCCGATCAGCCTTGCCGCAGTGTTTTCGTCACTGAGAATGGCCGCCGCGTCGCACTCGCTGCACGGCAACGCCACCCTCACCGCCATGTGCCTCAGCGTGCCGCGTAGCAACGCGTGCGTCTCCGAGAGCGATCCGCTACTGAGCACAACATGCATGCCCAAAGATCGCCCTTGATGGACGAGGCGATCGAGCAATGTCGCGCACTCGCTCGCCAGCCGATCGTTCCGGGCAAACAGCTCTTGAAACTCATCGATCAAAAGTACCACGCGCGGCATCTCGAGACCGCTTTGGCGGCGATAATCGCCAAGTTCCTCGACTCCTGCCGAACGAAATGCCTCAACGCGTTGTCGAAGATCCACATCGAGTCGCTGCATCACGCTGCGAACAAACTCACGCTCGCTATGGATCCCGACGATTCGAGCGTGGGGGAGTGGCTGATCAGCGTAGACCTTGAACCCGACGCTGTCGCTTAAATCCAAAAGGTAGAACTGCAATTGGGAGGGGCAATAGTTCACCGCACCGGAGGTGATCAGCGTGTGCAGCAAGCTGCTCTTTCCACTACCGGGTTTCCCGGCGATCAAAACGTGTTGCTTGATACCTTCGCCCAAATGCAGTGATTGCAAGCGGCCGGTACCTTGAACGCCCAGCGGAATGCAGAGGCCGTGATCACTGGTTCGATCGCCCGAGTGCTGATCGCTTTCACCCCGCGGGTCGTGATTTTCCTCATTTCCATTCACGATCGAATGAAACGGGATTTCGACACGCGCCGCGGCGACAGCCGCGATACCAATTTTTCGAACCAATGCAGCTCGGATTGCCGTGGGAGGTGACGCCGCAGGTGTGAACGGCAATCGCGACAGCTCGGCGTCGCCGTGAGACCAATCGCCATCCTCGTTCACGCAAACCTTCAACCACCTTCGGTCATGGATCAATGGCATTTCGGCTGGCCAGGGATGAGCGTCGTCGCAAACCAGGATGGTGAGTACACCGCAACGCAGTGAGCTATCGACAATGGCCCGCAGATGCTTGTACCCATCGCGAGTCAGGCCCTCTGGAAACCCAATCGCGGCGATCGCCCGATAAGGCTCAGCCATTAAACCGGCGGTCTCGTTGTAGTCCTCGATCCGTTCAAACCGATCACGAAGCGTGACCTGTAGGAGATCCTCGGAGTGATCAGCCAATTCCGCCAACCGCTGTTCGATCTGCCTCTCACCCGACCAAACGCGATGTCCGACGAGGTCAGCTCGATGGTCGGTCATGGCCAGAAAGCTGGTAAAGTTCTGACCGCGACCGATCGGATCGATCAAAGTCAGTTTGGATTGGCCGGGCACGACGGAAGAAAGCAGCCGCCAAAGCACGGCCTGTGCGAGATCGATCGCCTGATCCATCTGATTCGTTGCGGTTTGGATGACCAATCCCGCGTGAAGGCGGCGATGCAGCACGACAGGCAACGCATCGGGGATGGATCGCGGGTCGATATTCCTTTGGTCCTCACACCCCTGTAGGTGATCGCGATCTGTGAGTATCGATCGAAGCGGCCCATCCACCCGGAGTTGGCCGACCGGCAGGCAGGGCAAATGACCCGTTGACGCGACCGGCCCATCGACCAGTGCCTCCCAACGCGGAAAACGCTCTGCGACGCGTACGCGGGCTAGGTCGATCCGTTGGAGACCCCGAGCCAAGCCATCGGTGAAGCGGTGTTCGGCTCGTTGTTTTTCGGCTAGGCGTTGCGTGGCCAGCTGCGTTAAGCGAGCTTGCCTCTCGTGGTCGCTTCGAGCAACCGTCTCGGAGATCGACTGAGCGAGTGAGTTCGCTTCGTTTCGCATCTGAGCGCCGATCTCGTCGAATCGCAGCGTGAAATTCGCGGCGCACTGTTGAATTTCCAGTTCGATTTGCCGCCGCGCTTCAGCCAATTCCGCTTTAGTTCGCTCCTCCAGTTCAGCCAATTGATCGTGTTGCCATTGGGCTGCCGCCTCCAGATGGGCGTCGCGGCGTTGCAACAATTCGGCACTGGCGTCGCTCGCCTGCTTCATCGCGATTCGCCGACCGGCATCGGCGGCGGCATCGGCGGCGGCCATTAGCCGTTCGGCGCGAGGATAGAGGCGTCGCGTCATCGCCCGCAAAGGCATCAGCAGGATGCCGTAGATCAGGAATCCGATCGAACCCGAAATCGGCACGCTCGCTGCCATCCACAGCAGTCTCTGCTCAGGGCGGACGATGAGCACAGCGATCACCCAGATCACGATGAACGTCGCCACGCCAACGGGGAGGTAGAACGAGTCGACAATCCTCGATGGTGCCCCTTGATGCATCTCGACCACCGTTTCATGAATCCTTCGTGACACACGCTGGATCACATCGACCGCTTCCCGCACCGACTCGGGTGGTGGCTCACGGAAATCATCCTCGGGAGTCTGTGGTGGCGGGATCTCTGGCAATCGATCCACCCGCCGAATCGTCAACGCTCTCGCCCTCTCGAGTTCCTCTCGGAGCGGCTCGAGGGCGTGCTCAATCTGCGAAATTTCCCTTCGCATCGTTTGACCCGGCACGTTGCGGTGGTTGTCGTGCTGCTGATTCACGGCAACCCGTCGAGCGGCGACCTTCCGCTCGATCACTTTCCTTTCTTCGCCGGCCTTTTTTCGAAACTGTGCGGCCAAGCGATGAAGGTCATCGGTCAGGCGAACGGTGTTGGTTTCGTATTCGTGAGTTAACCGCTCCTCGGCCTCGTCCCATCGCTGCAGCATTTCGCGACGTTGCTCGCGACAATGGTTAATCGTCTCGTGACGATGAACCTCCAGCCGCTCGACCTCGACCTTCTCCTGCTCCTGTTGACGAAGGTGCAGCTTCTCCAATTCCTGCCGAGTTCGCTGGACCCGCCTGTCAACCCCGGCGAGCAAACGCTTTTGGCGCGACGGATCAAATAACCCGACCCATTCGAGAGAGGAATCACTCATGGCAAGGGGGACGAGAACGAGTTGCGAGTGTCGGCGGGACTCTTCAGTGTAGTTCAACTCGACCCAAAGCATGCGAACCGCGGCGCCCGATCCTCACTCGCCGAGTCAATCGGCAAACAAGGAACTGCGGACCTCCTGATCGAGCGTCGCCCGCTCGGCCATCGCGGCGTGAAACGAATCGGCGTCGAGGGTATACAGGACCACATCGCTGAGGGTGTCGACATGGGCGTTGCGAGGCTCGCCCGTGATCAAAGCCGTTTCGCCAAAGAAGCTGCCCGGTCCGAGCCTCGCCAACTCCCGATTGCCCGGATCACGACGCACAATTACTTCACCCTCGCGAATGAGGTAGAACCGATTGCCGGGATCTCCTTGGCGAATGATCCGTGTTCCCGCGAGAACTCGCTCGGTCTGCATTCGGTCGGCCACGTGGGTCAGCGTGCGAACGGTCACGCCGTCAAAGACGCTGCATCTGGAGAGCATCTCCCCAATCAAGGACGCCTCGAGCACCGCCGTGTCACGAGTGATGTGGCCGAAGTCCATCTTCACGATCCGGTCGGCCACGTCGAGGATTCGATTGTCGTGCGTCACAATCACGATCGCGACACCGAGCCGTTTGGCGTGATCCTGGAAAAGGGAGACCACTCGACGTCCCGACTCCTCATCCAGGGCCGCAGTCGGCTCGTCGGCCAACAGAACCCGCGGGGCATGTACGAGCCCCCGCGCCACAGCGACTCGCTGCTTTTGGCCCCCTGAGAGGCTCCGGGGGCGATAGTGAATGCGATCGCCCAAGCCAACCGCCTCGAGCATCTCGGAGCAGCGTCGGTTCATCTCCGCTCGAGACCACCCCGAAGACTGCACTTCCAACGCCATCCGCACGTTCTCCAGCGCGGTCAAAGATTCAAAGAGATTGTGGGCCTGGAAAATGAACCCCAGACGTTTTCGGACTTTGTGGATTTGTGATTGCGACGCACGGTGCAACGCTTGGCCGAGTACCTCGAGCTTTCCGGACTGCACGCGGCGGAGCGTTCCGATCAAAGTCAGAAGGGTCGTTTTTCCTGACCCACTCTGCCCCGTCATGATCACAATTTCACCAGGCTGAACGCTCAGGTGGTTGTCGAATAGAACCTGCTTGCGCGCTTCACCGACACCAAAAAAATGCTCAACACCCGCGATCTCGATCGCGGGTGGGGTCGATGGTGCCGTGTCGGTGGGAGCGATGAGAGCGAGGGACATGATGGTGCCGAGTGAACTGGGTGACGCGTCGCAATTGTGTCATACTCGGTCGTTTGACGACAGAAGCGAACGCTCGCTCTACCCGTCGACACGGCACTGGCATCCCACGCTCTCGCCTCTTCGCGCTACCCCACGTATGGTCATTTCGTCGATTTCCACCATGACTGCTGATGGCCCTGCGTCCCACGGCAAACCGCAGTCACGCGCTCACGAAACCATTTCATTCACCGCATCCGCGTGGGGTCTGGCCATCGCGCTGGGATCGATCGTGCAATTGATTGGGTGCGATCGACCGCCGGCCGCGGTTTCGGCCGATGGGGCGAGCCCAACGCGTGGTTTGGCCGATTGGGCCGCGAAGCAGGGAGTCCCCTTCGTTCTGGCACAAGGCCAACTGTTACCCCGGGGTGGCGTGGTTCCGATTGTCGTTCCGCCGGGTGATCGCATCGAGACGATCGACGTGATCGTGGGACAGACGGTCACGGCCGGTCAAACGCTCGGCCGACTTGCCGGTCAAGCTGGGAAAGAATTCGAATTGGCCATTGCGGTCGCCAAACGGAGCGAGGCGGTGACACGAGCGGACGCCGAGGAGGCCGCAGCGAGAGCTCGTTTGGAGGTCGCGCGAATCGGTTTGCGTCAGGCAACACTTCAGGTTCAGCAGGCGACCAACAAACTTCGCGGTGCCGAGGCCGAAGGGGGGCAGTTGGCACTGTTGGGGCAACAACTCACGATCGCCCAAGAGCGGCTCAAACAACTCACGATTGCCTCGTCCGACTCGTCCGCGGGGCGGTTGGTCACCAACACCACCTTGCAACAGCAACAGTTGGCCGTTGATCAAGCGAAATTCGACCTGGAATCCGCGCGCGGCGATGCCGAGGCCGAAATCGAGCTGGGAAGGCTGCGGATCGAAGCCGCACAAAAAGAAATCGATGCCGGCGAGGCAGCGATCGCTTCGGCGCGAGCGGCAATGAGCCTGGACTCGTTCGATGAGCAGATTCGGTTGCTCCAGTGGCGGCTCGATTCGACTCGCCTGATCAGCCCGATCGACGCGGTCGTCGTCTCGTTGGACCTCCTGCCAGGTGAACCCACCTCGGGCGCGCCCGTGATGCGGTTGGCCGATACCCGCAGCATGGTCTGCCGCGCGGAGGTGAACGTCGCCGAATTGCCTCGTCTCCGAGCAGGCGCGGCGGCGTCGATGCGACACGCGGCGCTGACTGACGCGGTGCCCTTGAGCACTAGCCCCCTCTCCGACGAACCGGTCGCCCGAGGCACTAACAGCGGACGCACTAATGGCAAGGGCACTGACAGTGACTTGGCTGCAAATGGCCAGGCCGTCGGAGAGAGTGCGGTTGATGAGGATGGGGTTATCAGGGGACGGTTGGTGTCGATCAGCCCCTTGATCGGTTCACCGCGATTGCCCAACCCCAATCCCATGGCTCGCGTCGATTGGCGGAGCGCCGAAATCGTGATCGAAATCGATGAACGAGACGT
>JBGTCJ010000372.1:0-4557 GCA_041748895.1 Pirellulaceae bacterium | reverse complement strand
GGCGGTCGCGTATCCCACGGGCTTCAACAGCTCGGCGATCGTGATTTCGTCCGGATTCAGCCCGACGGAGGAGGCCGGAAAGAGAACGTGCGGGACCGGCAACGCACGTTTAGGGTAACAGCCGGTCATCAGAGCCGCCCTCGACGGCGAACAAACCGGCGCCGCGTAGTGGCTGGTGAGTTTGCGACCCTCACGAGCCATTCGGTCGAGATTCGGAGTCTTGTTGTCTGACCCGTAAGGCCCAATGTCGGCATACCCAAGATCATCGATATTGATGATCACAAAATTCGGCAGTTCGCTGGCCGAGACGAACGGATTGCCAAGCATCACTGTGGCAACTACCAAAAAGGCTCTCGTTACTAATCGTCTCATTGCCGTTCTCCAAAAGGAATTCGTCTTGAAGTGGATATCTAGTCTTTTTGCCAAGCGGTGGCACCGCCCCGCTGGATCTGGGCACGAAGCGCCGCGGAAATCTCGTTGAACGTCTGCCGATTCTTACCCGCCAGGTTATCCCGCTCTTGAGGATCGTTCTCCAAGTGGTAGAGCTCCATCGGCGAAAATGGGTCGTTCTGCATCAGCTTCCATGGACCGCGAATGATCGCCTCGTAGCTCTTTCCACCGTAGGCCGGACCCCCTTCGCGTCGGACGAAGTAAAGGTCCCGAGGCTTCGATTCCGACCGACCCGCGAGCGCTGGAGCGAGGCTGACCGCATCGAGTCCCGGGGGCGCTTCGGCGCCGGCATACTCGAGTAAAGTGGGGAAGATATCGAACACCTGTCCTGCATAATCGCTTCGGCTTCCCGCCTCAATGTGTCCAGGCCAACGGACCATGAACGGGACTCGGAGGCCACCGTCGTAGTGATCCTGCTTGCCACCCCGCCAAGGATCATTGTTCTGCGCGTGCGGTAGCGAGCCTCCGTTGTCGGCGGTGAAAATGACCACCGTATTCTGTTCGAGCCCGGTCTGCTGGAGCGCGTCGAGTACCGCTCCGATGCCTTCGTCAAGATGCTCGATGAATGCCACATTCAACATCCGCTTCGCGTCCATCTGAGGGGACCGCTGCTTGACTCGATCGAGCCACGGGGCCGGAGGTTCGATTGGAAAGTGCGGTGCGTTGTAGGCAAGGTACAGAAAGAACGGCTGGCTCGGATCTGTGCCGCGCTCCTGCAGGTAGTCAACAGCCCAACTCGAAAATAGGTCAGTCGCATGACCCTGCGGTTCGATCACCTCGGCGTCGCGCCGCATGTAATTGATGTCGTGCCGAAGGTGGGTCACGTAGCTATCCATCATGTCACCGAGGAACCCGTGAAAGAAATCGAATCCCCGTTCATTGGGAGTGTTGGGGGTTTCGAGCCCGAGATGCCATTTGCCAATGATGGCGGTCCGATAGCCCACGGACTTCAGCTCGTCGGCGAGCGTGGGAATGGCCGGATCGAGGTATCCCCAGGAGTTGATCGGGTTGGTACGAATCACGCCGGGCACACCGACACGATCCTGATGCCGGCCGGTCAGCAACGCTGCCCGCGACGGTGAGCAAACGGTGCAATTCGCACGCATGGTTGTGAACAACATTCCTTCAGCGGCTAACTGATCGATGTGAGGCGTGCTCACGTCGGACGCGTGGTAGGTCGACACGTCGCCGTAGCCGTGATCGTCGGTATAGATCACGAGAAAATTGGGTGGTGCGGCCGCGCCGTGACCGACGAACATCACCACCGCCAAGGCGAGGAATCGCGCCTGGGCTAAGGACTGTCGAGCGAACGCAATCATCGCACCTGCCCCTGCTCGCGAATCTTCTCGAGGAGCGACATCAAGGCCCTCACCGTGTCGGGCTTCTCCGCGTACAAGTTGTGCCGCTGAGCCAAATCCGAACCGAGATCGTAGAGCTCACCAGGGTGAGTGTTTGGCTCGTAGCCGTTTTCCTCATCGAACCAAGGCGGCACCTTCGAGTGGGCCCCTGTTTTGGCGTCGATCAGAAGCCACTGGTCGCTGCGGATCGCGTACGCTCCTTCCATCGTGTTGTGGACAATGCTACGACGAGGTCCCTCGGCGCCAGACTTCAAAACCTCCACCAGGTTGTGGCTGTCGTGGGCCGTATCCGCGGGAATCTCCGCTTCCACAATCGAGGCCAACGTCGCGAACAAGTCCACCTGACTCACCAGCGCGTCGCTGACGCTTCCCGGAGCCACCACCTCCGGCCAACGAACGATCCACGGCACGCGGTGGCCGCCCTCGTAAAGGTCCCGTTTCAATCCACGCAGTGGACCGGAGCTACGATGCCCGTAGTTGAGAATGCGATCGTAGGCGTAACGCTCCGCACCATTGTCCGCCGTGAAGATCACGATGGTGTTCTGATCAAATCCGTTGTCTGCGAGCGCCCCGAGGATTTGACCGACCTTGTCATCGGTCATCACCATGAAATCTCCGAAGCCACCCGCCTTCGATGCACCGGTAAACTTGTCGGTGGGCACGATCGGCGCGTGAGGTGAATTGAAGGGTACGTAAAGAAAGAATGGCTCTGGCTTGCCTTTTTGGTCGCCGATCCATTCGACGGCTCGCTGTGTCAATCGTGGGATCACCGCGTAGAAATCCCACCCGTCAACCATCGGCCCCGGACGCGCTTCCCACGACCCCTCCTTCGTCTCAGGCGTGATCGTCAAAGGCTGGGTCGGTTCCGTGATCACACGATCGTTCTCGAACCAGGCGTAGGGAGGAAAATTGGGGACATCGTCACCGAAGTAGTCATCAAACCCGTGCGACAGCGGGCCGCCCGAAATCGGTTTGTCCCAATCAAACGCGGCCGGTGGGTAAATGCGATTGCGGCCTTTTACTTCGGCGTCATCCACCGCGCCGGGTTTGAGAATATCGCTCCAGTTCCAGCCCAAATGCCATTTGCCGATGCATGCCGTGCGGTAGCCTTTGGTCTTGAGCAACTCGGGGAGCGTCAGTTCTGACTCGTCGATCGCCGGTGGATCGAATGAGTTCACGATCTGGTGAAATTTTCGCCAGTGGAACCGACCGGTCAGCAGTGCGTAACGGCTCGGCGTGCAGATTCCCGATGAACTGTGGGCATCGGTAAACCGCATCCCCTCGCTGGCAAGTTTGTCCAGGTGCGGCGTGGGAATCTTTGAATCGGGGTTCTGTACCCCGAGGTCGCCGTATCCCATGTCGTCGGCATAGAGGATGACGATGTTCGGTGGACTCGCGGCAGCCGCGGATCCGAATCCTAGAAAGGCTGCCAACACGAAGGTGGCAAGGCGGCGGTCGATGATTTTCATGGTGGGCCTGATGAGTTTTTGGACTTCTCTAACGGAGTTTCTGCTGATTCACTTTTTTTAGGTTGACTGGCTGTGGCACTTGTCTCAGCTGGGCGAGCAGTTGCTCAACGACGTCCGCATGGTCCGCGGCGTGATTTCGCGTTTCGTCGGGATCGCTCGAGTAATCGAAAAGCTCGATCCGCTCGCGGGTCCTGTCGGCACACAACCGCCAACGATCGGTGCGAATCGTGATCTCGCCGTCGGTCCAGAAACCATGCGCCGGCTTGTCGGCAGCCGCCCGGGGATCGACCAATTTCGAATTCAAACTCAAGCCGTCCAGACCCTCGGGCGCGGGTAACCCGCAAAGCTCGGCGAGCGTCGGGTAGATGTCGACCGTTTCGACCGTCGCGGAACAGACCTCTCCCGGCGTTAAGATACCCGGGTGCCGAATCATCAGGGGTGACCTCAACGCCTGCTCGTAGAGACAGTGCTTTCCCCAAATCGCATGTTCCCCGAGCAAGAATCCGTGGTCGCTCCAGATCACGACGATCGTGTTGTCTTGTTGACCAGTCTCTCGCAGCGCAGACAAGACTCGCCCGACCTGGGCGTCCATGTAGCTCACGCAGGCGGCGTACGCTCGGCGCATCAGCCGCGCGTACTCGGGGTCGGTCTCCGGATCACGTCCCGCTTCGTGCGCGTAGTTGCCTCGAAATTCACCGCTTTTGTACCAACCGGCAGGCCAGGTCGGCTTCGCCGCGACTTCCGGACATAGGTCCAGCACCGCTTGCTCGTGAAGATCATGCCATTTCTTCGGACAGGCGAATGGTAGGTGCGGCTTGAAGAATCCGACTCCGAAGAACCACGGCTGCGGATTGTCGGCGAGTTGCTCGAGCGTCTTCACCGCCTCGGCCGCGACCCAAGCGTCGGGATAGGCCGTGTCGGGTCCGTCGAATGCCTCGCTCGGAGGCGACACACCGCGATCGCGTGGCACTCCTCCGGCGTAGCCATGCATCATTCCCTCGGCGGTCGTCCACGGTGCCTCGGGGATCCAGCAACGATCCCACGCACCGGGCAATTCCTCGGGACCGACCATCCAATCCGCGCCCGTTAGCCCACCGGGATAATGACTGATCTTTCCCATCGCGAGTGTCTGATAGCCATTGCTTCGAAAGTGTGCGGGCAAACTTCGCGTACCCCAGTCGGGATGCGTATCGCGAATCGCATTGTTGGAGACTTGGACTGCCGCCGTGGGGTACCGACCGCTCAATAGCGCGAATCGCGACGCGCCGCAGGTTGGGACT
>JBGTCJ010000371.1:0-2291 GCA_041748895.1 Pirellulaceae bacterium | reverse complement strand
TTTCGCGAGGAGTCGATGGCGGGGCCGCGGGTTTTGGGTGTCCACTGGCTTTCGGTTGGCCGGAAGCCGTCGGGCCGCCGGCACGATCCGTTTTTCGCCCCAACAAAGCACCGAGAATGTCGATCGCATCCATCGGAGAGTCCTCAAATGAAGGTTAGGTTGCCGTCAGGAGGTGATAGGGTTTGGCAGGTAAACGCTGTTTGGATCTGTTGGTGCACTCCGCGGCGCAAGGGCAGTCGTACCGTCTCACGGGGAACGGAGCAACCGAAACCGCCGCCTCAACTCATTGACGATCAGTAAGGAGTCGAGCAGTGAGACGGTGTAGTCGCCATCGACATCCGGCCAAAGACCAGCGGGCGACTCTCGCTCGGGATCGAGCTCCAAAGGCTCTCCGCTGCGGACGCGACGCGCGTAAAGGTTGGCTACCCGCAACGCGTCAACCAAAGTGACCTCCCCGTCGCCATCGGAATCGAAACGATCCACCGGGTTCTGGAAGCCAGGCGGATCATCATCCAACAGGATCAAACTCTGTCGTCCGCTGACGTAACCGACCGCGGAGAATTCGTAATTCAACTCGAGCGGACGCTGTGACAACGAGTCATTGATGGGGAGCACAGGGATCTCGACCGTCTGGCTTCCCGCCGGAATCTGAATCGCTCGCGGCATATCGATCCTTGCATCGACGTTCCCCGATACGCTTACCGTGATCGCTGCCGCAACGTCGGTATTGCTCCGACGCAGCGTCAAGAGAAAAGACCCTGGAGCTGCATCTTCGCGAATCGAAGCGGCCGAAAATGTCCCCGTGATGGTTTCGTGATCGGTCACGGTGAGATTGACTGACGCGGCCTGATAGCCGGTTGCCGTGGCCGTCAAGGTGACCGACTGTGAACCGTCAAGTAATGTGTCATCGATGGCATTGATCGGAACCGTCACGCTCTGAATTCCCGCGGCGATCACAACCGACGGTGGTACCGTCGCCTCGGTCAAATCGCTCGACCCGAGTTGAACCGTAACCGATTGGCCAGTGCTCGCGGCAGGTCTGCCGACGGTCAGGGTCGCGGCGGCAACGCCGGCGTTTTCGGCGATCGATGATCGATCCAAACTGAGCGTCAGCGGGCGTTCGGCGTTGACAATCGTTGCCGAAGTCGAGCGAACGATTTCACCCGCCTGGCTGCCGCGCAAAACGACTTCGATCGGGTAGACCCCGTTGCTCGCGTAGACGTGCGAGCCGATGACAGTCGTTTGGGTCGGAAGGAGTTGCCATCCCATGTCGCCGAGCGCCGCGAGATCCAAAGGCGTTAGCGTCTTTCGTGTCCCCGAGGAAATGATGGGTTGCATCAGCGTGTCTCGGCCGTCGTCCCTAACCGCCATCGTCCAGTGGCCGAGATCGGGCGTCAGAGGAACGTTGCCCTGGCCGTCGAAAGCGGCGCGGGCACGAGGCCCGGTGAATGATTGGCCCGAGCGATAGGTGTTCCAAACCGGGGCCGTTCCAAACCCGAGCACGTGCGCTAGCTCGTGCGTCGCGATCGTGAAGAAATCAAAATGATTGCTAGGTATGCCGTCGATCGAAGCGCCATAGAAAAAATCTGTAGTCGTATTGAAGGCGATGAACCCGCCCCAAGGACCGAAATCCGTCGGGGTGGCGAGCGCGGCGCCGGTTTGCCCGCGCGTCGCCACCGTACTCATCCACTGGGGGGAACCTGCCCGGCTGCTACCGCCGTAACCACCCTCCGCCAATTGGGCGCTCCCCATGTTGCGAGCGCCGGCGAAGACGAGAATTTCGTTCGCGTTGACCGAAACTACCCCCGGCACATCGAAGTTCGTACCCGTTGATGGGTGAAGGATCTTGGGCGTCCACGTGTTCGCCCCCGACGGCTGGATCGCCGCTAGGTTATCGGCCAACTTGCTCGTCAACACGGCTCCCGCCGCCTCAAGCAGACTTCGCCGAATCGGGTCGGAGAAAAAACCGCTCGCATCGAGCGAGTAGTCGAATCGGAAGCGGACGTTCCCGGAGGTCGTTCCGCCCTCCACGATCCCAGCGGACTGCTGGCCATCACCCCAGCGGATGCTCGAACTGATGACACCCGCAAGTCCGGTCGTGTCCATCGATTGCCTGAGCTGAAACGGTTCACCTTCGGCAGCCATCAACCATCGGCACTCCAACCGTTCAACCCGCGGTTGACGATCGGAAGAACGGATCCCAGCGATTCGAAGAGCCCGGCTTTTGCTGCGTCCGGGCAATCTTTGGCAACGTGTAGGATTTGGCGCCACTTTCTCAGGGTCGCCCAAAC